>JALZOI010000207.1 GCA_030857245.1 Myxococcota bacterium | reverse complement strand
ATGCCGTACGTCCCGCCCCCGCCGGCCCGGCCGCGCGGTCCGGGGCTCGCCGTGCTCGCGCAGCGCCATCGCACGTGGCTGTTCGCCGGCATGGGAGCGTTCGTGCTGATCATCATCATCGCGATCGCGACCGCCGCGAGCGGGGGCGACAAGGCGGCGAAGGCGAGTGGCGGCGCGCCGGCGTCGACCGCCGCATCGTCAGAGCTCGCGAAGGCGGCCGCGGCGTTGCGCGCCGCCGGCCACCCGGCGCGCGCCGCGGAGCTGATCGAGCGGGAGGCGATCGGGGAGGATCCGGCGCTCCACCTCGTGCTCGGGCACGCGCGCATCGCGTCGGGCCGCCGGCTCGATGGCCTCGCCGCGTACGAGCGCGCGCTCGCCCTCGACCGCAAGCTCGCGGCCGATGCGCAGGTCCGGACGAACCTGACGCGCATCCTCGATACCAAGGACACCGTCGCGGCCGTGATCGCCCTCGAGCTCGCGCTCCGCCTCGATCCGCCGGCGCACGAGCTCGTGAAGACGCAGGCGAGCACCGGCAAGCTCTCCGAGGTCCGCCGCCGGGCCTTCGCGATCGCCGAGCGCGAGCAGCTCGCCGACGGGATCGATCGGGTGGCGAGCTGGTCGCTCGACCTCGCGCAGGCCACGACGTGCGAGGACCGGCTCGCGGCGATCCTCAAGCTGCGTCGCACCGGCGATGCCCGCGTGCTGCCCGCGTTGCGGAAGGCCAAGACCCATCGCTGCGTCGAGCGCGAGGTCGCCGAGGCGATCACGCACGTCGAGTCACAGCCCGCGCCGTAGAGCGCGCCGATGGATGTACTTCAGTCGATCGCGATGACGTAGTTGCCGCCGAAGTTCGAGTCGTACGCGTGGCAGCCCCAGCGGTTCGTCGCGTCGAACCACAGCGCGAGCGAGCTGCCGCGCGGCACCGTGATCTCCGGGTCGGAGGCCACGAGCTCGGCGCCCTGCGCGCGGGTGACGAGCAGCGTCTTCACGGCGCCGCCGTCGACCTGGTAGCTGGCGGTGATGCTCCACTGCGCCATGCCGCCGCTCGAGCCGGCGCACTCGGCGAGCCGCGATGGCTCGTAGTGCAGCACGAGCTGGTCGCCGGCCGGGACCGCGGCCGGCAGGTCCTCGGTGAAGTCGGCCTCGAACGACGCGAACGCCGTGCCCGCGCGCTGCTCGATGTCGAAGCGGTAGTTCGCGCCCTCGTTGGAGTCGTAGGCGTTGCAGCCCCACCGGTTGCTGTTCGTGAACCACAGCTCGAGCGCGCTCGCCTGCGCCGGGACCTCGAGCTCGGACTCGAGAGCGACGACGCGGCCGCCGGCGAGGCGGGTGACCGCGAACGTGGTGGGCTCGCCGCCATCGAACGAGGCGTGACCCGTGATGCCCCACACCTCGCTGCCATTCGTCGAGCCGCGACACGCGGTCAGGCGGTCGACATCGTACGCGACCCGGACCGGCGAGCCCGCGACGACCGCGCCGTCCGCGCGCTCGCTCCAGTCATCGCCGAAGCGGAGGGTCGTGAGCTCGCCATCGGCCTTGCCGCCAGGGCCGCTCTGGGAGGCGGGCGTGTCCGCACAGCCAGTGAGGGTGACCAGGGCAGTTGCCAGAATGATCTTCGATCGCGACATGCGGGCGCCGAAGTGCACCTCCCGTTCCTCGGCGCACACGTGTGATCGCGCGGGCCTGCGTTGGCCAATTGACGCGCCTGGCCATCCGAGCTTCCAGCGCGGAGGCGCTCGGGCACGCAGGGTGCAATTCGCAGTCAGCATGCCCCGCGTCGCCCGTCAGACCGCGGAAGCCAGCCTGCCGATCCGCGAGCTCCAGCTCGCGACGCTCGTCGATGACCCACCCGAAGGCGTGGAGTGGTTTCACGAGCAGAAGTTCGATGGCTACCGGATCCTCGCAGATCGCAGCGGCGACCGCGTGCAGCTGCTGTCGCGACGCTTCAAGGACTGGACGGCGGAGCTCCCCACGGTGGCGCGCGCGGTCGCCGCGCTCCGCACCGAGCGCGTGATCCTCGATGGCGAGGTCGCGGTGCTGATGCCCGACGGGCGCACCAGCTTCCAGGGCTTGCAGAATGCGTTCGGCGGCGACAGCGCGAACGTCGTCTACTTCGTCTTCGACGTGCTCGCGATCGGCGACGAGGTCCTGACCTCGCTGCCGCTCGAGGACCGCAAGGCGCGACTCGAGAAGCTCGTGAAGCCGGCGCGCGGCAAGCCCGGCGTGATCCGCTACAGCGATCACGTGGTCGGGCAGGGTGCGGCGTTCTTCGAGCTCGCGTGCAAGCAGGGCCTCGAGGGCATCATCTCGAAGCGGCGCGACCGCCCGTACGCGCCGGGGCGCGGCAGGACCTGGGTCAAGACCAAGTGCCTGCTCCGCCAGGAGCTCGTGATCGGCGGGTTCACCGATCCCGAGGGCCACCGCAGCGGCATCGGTGCGCTGCTGATGGGCTACTACGAAGGCGCGCGCTTCGTGTACGCCGGCAAGGTCGGCACCGGCTACACCCACCGGATGCTGACCGAGCTTCGTGCGCTGCTGGAGCCCGACGAGCAGCAGACGTCTCCGTTCTCGCCGGCGCCGCCGCGCGCGTGGACCGGCCCGAGCCGGCACTGGGTCACGCCGCGCCACGTCGGCGAGGTCGCCTTCAGCGAGTGGACCGCCGAGGGCCGGCTCCGCCACCCGTCGTTCCAGGGGCTGCGCCATGACAAGCTCGCGACCGAGGTCGTCCGCGAGCGACCCGCGCCGGTCCGCGCCTCGGCTTCCGATGATCGCTGACGATCACGGGCGCGGCTGGAGATCGCGGAGCAGATCCTGCGCGTCGTCGCGGTGATCTCTGATCGTCACCTGCGTGTCCTGCATGAACGCGCGGACGTCCTCGTAGGGTGCGAGGTCGATCAGCGCACCGACGAGCACGTACGCCTGCGCGTGCATCATCGTCTGCATGCGCATGTACTGGTAGTCGACGTCCGGGGACGCGCTGCAGCTCGGCCAGCCCCGCCTGCGCCTCGGCGCGCAGCAGGTCGCTGATCTGGTTGTTGATCGGCTCGACCTGACGCGTCGCGAGCAGCGCCTCGGTCTGCGCGATGTGGAGCGAGTGATCCTCGATCATGCGGTTCGCGTATTCGATGACGCGCGGGTCCTGCGCGACGGTGAGGACGAATTCGCTGTGCATGATCTCGCCCTCGTCGATCGTCAGCGTGATCGCGGCGGAGGCGCCCACGATGACGTCCTCGAGCTATCCCCGCAGCTCCTCGTCCGGCATGTCGGCGCGCTCGCCGCCGCGCATCTCGCCCTCCTCGACGGCGGCATCGGCGTCGTCTCCGACGTTGCCGTTGTCGTCGTCGTCGTCGTTGTCGTTGTCGTTGTCGCTGTCGTTGTCGCCGCAGGCGGGTGCGAACGCGAGGGCGAGCCCCGCGAGACAGAGTCCGGTTCGAAGTGAAGTCTGCATGCCCGCGGCGACTGCATCGCGCATGCCTCCGACTCCCGACGTCAACCCGCGTGGTTTTCGACGGCGTCGCGCGCGCTGATCTCCTGCCCGTCGCGGTCGCGTGCGCCGCTGAACCTGTCGAGCTTCTCCGAGGTGCACGCCGGAACCCGGCGCACGTGATCTCGTTCGCTCAGGGGAAACCCGCGCTCCAGGTGTGTTACGCGTGGGCATGGCCCTCCCCGCGATCATGCGGAAGTTCGAGATCTCGCTCGCGGACTCCGACCGTAACGTCTACGAGCAGCTCGAGCTGCGCGTGGCCCAGCATCCCTCCGAGAGCGAGCGCTACCTCGTCGCCCGCGTGCTCGCGCGCGTGCTCGAGCACGGCGAGGGCCTCGAGTTCAGCAAGGGCGGCGTCTCCGATGACGTCGAGCCCGCCCTCGTGCAGCGCGACCTCCGCGGTGACCTGCTCGCCTGGATCGAGGTGGGCTCGCCGACCCCGGACCGCCTCCACAAGGCCACCAAGCTGTGCAAGCGGGTCGTGGTCTACGCCTGGAAGAACCCCGACGAGCTCGCCACGGCGATCGTCGAGCGCCGCACGCATCGCGCGGAGGACATCGTGCTGATCGCCCTCGATCCGGGGTTCCTCGACGCCGCCGCGGCGAAGCTCGATCGCCTCAACAAGTGGGATCTGGCGGTCACCGGTGGCGCGCTCTACCTGACGATCGGCGAGCACCTCGTCGAGAGCACGCTCCGTCCGATCTCGATCGGCTGAGCCCTGCGGATCGGCTCAGCTGGTCACGCCGATCAGCTCGCGCGCCGCGGCGAGCAAGTTGATGTCGGTGGTGCCGGCCCCGAGCTCGAGCAGCTTGGCATCGCGCGCGAGCTTCTCGAGCCCGAGCTCCTCCATGTAGCCGTAGCCGCCGTGGAGCTGGATCGCGGTCATCGCCGCCTCGACGGCGAGCTGCGCGCTCATCGCCTTCGAGGCGTTGATGAACGGCATGTCGCGCTTGCCGTGCTCCTGCATCCACGCGAGCCGGAACACGATGTTCTCGACGGTGCGGAGCTTCAGGAACAGGTCCGCGATCTTGAGCTGCACGGCCTGGAACTCGCCGATCGGCCGGCCGAACTGCTTGCGCTCGCGGACGTACGCGACGCTCATGTCGTAGCAGCGCTCGATGATGCCCCACGCCATCGACGGCACGCCCGAGCGCTCGTTGCCGAGGCTGTCCTTGGTGTCGGTGCGGCCGCCGCGCCCCTTCTCGCGCCCGCCGAGCAGGTGCTCGACGCCGAGCCGCACGTCATCGAAGTACACCTCGCTCGTCGGCGAGTCGCGCATCCCCATCTTCTTGAACGCCGGGCCGACCGTGACGCCCGGCATCCCGCGCTCGACGATGAACGTCGCCAGCCCGCGCTCGTCGGCGGGCTCGCCGCGATCGACCTTGGCGTAGACGAGGAACACGTCCGCGCCCGGCCCGTTGGTGATGAAGGTCTTGCTGCCCTTCAGGACGTAGCGCTGCTCGCCGACCGCGCCGCCATCCGGCACCGCCGTCGTCCGCATCGAGCCAAACGCGTCGGATCCTGCGTCGGGCTCGGTCAGGCACCACGCGCCGATCTGCTGCACGGTCGCGATCGGCAGGCCCCAGCGCTCGATCTGCTCGGGCGTGCCCTTCGCGACGATCGCGCCGCCGACGAGCCCCATCGAGACACCGAACCCCATGGCGAAGCCGGGCGACACGCGCGACAGCTCCTTGACGACGACGTGCATCATCATCGGGTTCCTGGTCGCCTCGGCCATCAGCTTGTCGGGGTCGCCGGCGTCACCGGCGCGGAGCTTCGCGATCCGCTTGCGGACCGCGCCGCCGAGCATGGCGTCGAAGCCGAAGGTCTTCGCCAGCTGCTTCATGAGGTCGAACGGCATCTCGGTACCGGCTTCGAGCGCGGGGATCCTCGGCTGCAGCGTCGACTGGCACCACTGCCGGATCACGCCCGCCACCATCTGCGTCTGCTCGTCGAGCTGGAACATGCCGGCATCGTACACGCGCGGGCGTCCGCCGCAGTCTGCCCACCGCTGCCGGCGACAACGCGCGCCCGCCGGTGCGCTTGCTGATATCCTGGCGGCATGCGGATGCCATGGCTGGGTCTCGTGGTTGTGGGAGTCCTCGCCGGATCGCTCGGCACCGCGAGCGCGCAGCCCGGGGCGTCGCCGCCGATGGTGCCGGCGCCGTACCAGCCCACGGTGCCGCCGCCCCACAGCTACACGACGATCTCGCCGGAGGAGCACAAGCTCCTGCTGCAAGGCGAGATCTCCGAGAGCGCCCACATCGGCGGCGGGATCGCGGCGCTCATGCTGGGCTTCGGCTCGGGCCAGGCGATCCAGGGGCGCTGGTCGGACACCGGCTGGATCTTCACGCTCGGCGAGAGCGCCTCGGTCGCGCTGCTGATCGCCGGTGCGGTGCGCGCCATCGACAGCTGCGACTTCGGGCTGGACCACGACTGCGTGAGCGACGACGACGGGAAGGGCATGCTGGTGGTCGGGCTCGTCGGCTTCTCCGTGTTCCGGATCTGGGAGATCATCGATGCGTTCGGGGGACCGGGGAGTCACAACCGCCGCGTCCGCGAGCTCAAGTGGCGGCTCGGGATCCCGCAGCAGGTTGGCCACCTGCAGCCGTACATCAATCGCACGCGCGATAACGGCGCCACCGCCGGCTTGCAGCTCCGGTTCTGAGCGCGCTCACCCGAGTGCATCGGCGATCGCGCCGACGACCTGGGGGATCCGGCGACCCGACGTCTCGATGACATGCTCGGCGCGGCCGTACAGCTTCTCGCGAGCCGCGAGCAGGGCGCGGAGCTCGGTGAACGCGTGCACCGAGTTGGGATCGCCGGCCATCGGCCGCATGTCGCCCTGCGCGACGACGCGGTTCCAGTGATCCTCGGGACGCGCCCGCAACCAGATGGTCCGGCACCGCGCGCGCAGCAGCGCGTAGTTCGTGGGGTCGTTGACGATCGAGCCGCCGGTCGCGAGCACCATCGGCGTGGGCTCCGCGAGCAGCTGGGTGAGCACCTCGCGCTCGAGCCGGCGGTAGTACGCCTCGCCGTGCAGGGCGAAGACCTCGCCGAGCGGCAGGCCGGACGCCTCCTCGATCTTCTGATCGAGCTCGACGAACGTCACGGCGAGCTTCTTCGCGAGCGCCTCGCCGACCGCCGACTTGCCGGCGCCGCGGACCCCGAGCAGCGCGACCGGCTTGACGTTGGCGGGCGCATCCGCCGCGGCGAGCAGCACCGAGGGCGTCGTCCCGAGGCTGTGCGCGACCTCGGCGAACCGCCGCAACGAGATGTTGCCGGCGCCGGTCTCGAGCTGCGCGAGGAAGCGCTCGGAGACGCCGCAGTGGCCCGCGAGCTCGCGGCGCGACCAGCCCCGCCGCTCGCGATGCGCGCGGACCTGCGCTCCGATGGTCTGGAGGTAGCTCGCCACGCCCGGCAATATAGTGCAGCGCGAGACAGGGTGACAAGCACTAAATTGCTTGGTACTGGATCGGGATGGATCCCACGGTCTTCGAGACGCACCCGAGCCGCTACAAGCACTGGCAGCTGAGCTTCGCTGGCGACGTGGCGAAGCTCGTGATGGCCGTCGACGACGAGCATCCGCACAAGCCGGGCTACGAGCTCAAGCTCAACTCGTACGACCTCTCGGTCGACATCGAGCTCGCCGACGCGCTCCAGCGGATCCGCTTCGAGCACCCCGAGGTCAAGGCGCTGGTGATCACCGCCGACCTCGACAAGGTGTTCTGCTCGGGCGCGAACATCTACATGCTCGGGCTGTCGACGCACTCGTTCAAGGTGAACTTCTGCAAGTTCACGAACGAGACCCGGCTCTACCTCGAGGATGCGTCGGCCACGAGCGGCCTCGGCTCGCTCGCGGCGTGCAAGGGCACGACCGCGGGTGGTGGCTACGAGCTCGCACTCGCGTGTGACGAGATCCTGCTCGTCGACGACGGCAACTCCGCCGTGAGCTTCCCCGAGACGCCGCTGCTCGCCGTGCTGCCCGGCACCGGCGGCCTGACGCGTCTCGTCGACAAGCGCCGGATCCGCCGCGATCGAGCGGACGTGTTCTGCACGACCGCCGAGGGCATCAAGGGCAAGCGCGCGAAGGAGTGGGGGCTCGTCGAGGACGTGGTGTCGCGCAGCAAGTGGGAGGAGACCGTGGCCGCCCGCGCCCAGGCGCTCGCGGCTCGCCAGACCGTCACCCGCGGCCCGGCGATCGAGCTGAAGCCGCTCGCGGCGAAGATCACGGCCGAGGCGTTCACCTACCAGTTCGTCACGCTGGCGATCGACCGTGGCGCTCGCACGGCGAACCTCGAGGTCCGCGCCCCCGCCGCCGGCGAGGACCCCGACAAGCTCGCCGCCGGTGGCGCCGAGCCGTGGGCGCTGCGCGCCTTCCGCGAGCTCGACGACGCGCTGCTGCGGCTGCGCTTCGATCTCGCCGACATCGGCATGGTGACCGTCCGGACCCGCGGCACCGCCGGGGTCATCCGGGCGTGTGACGAGGCGCTCGCGAAGTCGAGCTCGGGCCTGGCGCGCGAGATCCGGCTGTTCCAGCGCCGCGTGCTCAAGCGCTTCGACAACACCGCTCGCAGCTTCTACGCGGTCGCGGACACCTCCGACAGTTGCTTCGAGGGCGTGCTGCTCGAGCTCGCGCTGGGGGCCGACCGGTTCTACATGCTGATCGACGGCGACGAGAAGATCGGCGTCGCGACGTCGGTGGCCAATGATGGCTTCATGACGATGTCGACCGGGCTGTCGCGGCTCGATGCGCGGTTCTACGGCGACGCTCCTCGCACCCAGCAGGTGCTGGCGCGCGGCGCCGAGGGGCCGATCGCCGCGGAGGAGGCCGAGCAGCTCGGCCTCGCGACGATCGCCGCCGATGACATCGACTTCGAGGACGAGCTGCGGATCGCCGTCGAGGAGCGCGCGTCGCTGTCACCCGATGCCCTCACCGGCATGGAGCAGTCGCTGCGCTTCGTCGGGCCCGAGACCCTCGAGACCAAGATCTTCGGCCGGCTCTCGGCCTGGCAGAACTGGATCTTCACGCGCGCCAACTCGACCGGCGAGCAAGGCGCACTCACGCTGTACGGCCAGCCCGAGCGGCCGCAGTTCCAGTGGAAGCGGACGTGAGTCCTCGACGGTCGCTCTGCTCTGCGGACCCTGTGTCGCTTCACTTCGGAGAACCTTCATGACCTCTGTACTCACCGACGAGAAGATCCCGAACAACGTCAACCTCGGCAGCGACAAGCGCCTGCAGCGCGCACTCGAGGCGTGGCAGCCCCACTTCATCGAGTGGTGGAAGCAGATGGGCCCCCTCGGCTGGCAGGAGCGCGACATCTACCTGCGCACCGCGGTGTCCGTGGAGACCGACGGCTGGGCGCACTTCGATCACGTCAAGATGCCGGACTACCGGTGGGGCATCTTCCTCGAGCCGAAGCAGGAGGGCCGCACCCACGGCTTCGGGGACTTCCACGGCCAGCCGGTGTGGGACGAGGTCCCCGGCGAGTTCCGGAATCTCATGAAGCGGCTGATCGTCACGCAGGGCGACACCGAGCCCGCGAGCGTCGAGCAGCAGCGCGATCTCGGCGCGACCGCGCCGTCGCTCTACGATCTCCGCAACCTGTTCCAGGTCAACGTCGAGGAAGGCCGCCACCTGTGGGCGATGGTCTACCTGCTCCACACGTACTTCGGCCGCGATGGTCGCGAGGAAGCCGAGGAGCTCCTCGCGCGCCGCTCCGGCGACGCCGACAAGCCCCGCATCCTCGGCGCCTTCAACGAGCCGACCAGCCACTGGCTGTCGTTCTTCATGTTCACGATGTTCACGGACCGCGACGGCAAGTACCAGCTGTCGGCGCTCGCCGAGAGCGGCTTCGATCCGCTCGCGCGCACCTGCCGGTTCATGCTCACCGAGGAAGCGCACCACATGTTCGTCGGCGAGTCCGGCATCCAGCGCGTCGTGAAGCGCTCGTGCGAGCTGATGAAGCAGGACCCGAGCGGGGATCCGCGCGTGCTCGGCGGCATCGATCTGCCGACGGTCCAGAAGTACGCGAACCTCTGGTACACGCTGTCGCTCGATCTGTTCGGCGGCGAGGTGTCCTCGAACGCCGCCGATGCGTTCGCGGCCGGCATCAAGGGTCGCTACAAGGAAGCTCGCTACGACGAGCACAAGCTCGTCGGCTCGCACTTCGCGATGGACGTCCTCGAGGGCGGCAAGGTCGTCCACAAGGACGTGCCGATGCGCACCGCGCTCAACGAGGTGCTGCGCACCGAGTACATCAAGGACTGCCAGCGCGGCGTCGATCGCTGGAACAAGACGATCAAGGACGAGGGCGTCGACTTCCAGATCACGCTGCCGTCGCACAAGTTCCACCGCCAGATCGGCATGTGGTCGGGGAACTCCTTCACGCCCGATGGCGCGATGATCGACCGGGCGACGTTCGAGGCGCGCCGCAGCGAGTGGCTGCCGAGTGCCGAGGACGAGCTCTACATCAAGAGCCTGATGAAGCCGGTCTACGAGCGCGGCAAGATGGCGAGCTGGATCGCGCCGCCGGCGAAGGGCATCAACGCCCTGCCGGAAGACTTCGAGTACGTGCGGATCTAGGGGCGCTCCAGCGCAGCGCTCGCGGCTCGCTACTTCGCTTCGCCACCGTCACACGGATCGCCCTGGAGCGTGCCGTCGCTGGCGTCGCTGGCGGATGCCTTGCTGGCGCCATCCTCGACGGGTGCGTTCTCCTGCGCCCGGTCCAGCGTCGACGAGGGCGCCTGCGGAACAGCTTGCTTGCGGGCGCAGCCCGCGGTCGACGCGACGAGCAGGAGCGAGACGAGGAGGCGGCTGAGCATGGGGAACTCCGGAAGCGCGCGCGGGGACGCGAGGGGGAGGGAAGCTACTCCGGTTCCGCATTGCGTAGGGCGGCTGCATGGCGGGATGGTGATGATCGAGACGCTCGATGCGGCGAAGTCGCGCCCTCACGGCCGCGTTTCCTCGTCGATCACCCGGACGAGCTCGCGACGATCTCGAAGGCGATCGTGGAGCAGGCGATGGCGGACCCCGACACCAAGGGGAAGATGAAGGATGTCGTCGAGGAGCTGATCACCGACTGATCGCGACGGGCCGCCGCCGGGGCGAACGCACGGCCCAGGGCGCGCTCCGGGCGCCCGCGACGGC
>JALZOI010000807.1 GCA_030857245.1 Myxococcota bacterium | reverse complement strand
GGCCGAGCCCGTGGCCCCGGCCGCTGCGCCGGTGCCGGCGATCGACTCGAAGGTCGTCGGGAAGGCAGCGCCCGACTTCACGCTGCCCGACCTCGCGGGCAAGCCGGTCAAGCTGTCGTCGTTCAAGGGCAAGGTGGTCGTCCTCGAGTGGTTCAACCCGGGCTGCCCGTACGTCCAGAAGGCGCACAGCGTCGGCTCGCTGCCCGACACGGCGAAGCGCCACGCCGGGCAGGGCGTCGTGTGGCTCGCGATCAACAGCGCGGCAGCCGGCAAGCAGGGCCACGAGCCGGCGGCGAACACCCAGGCGGCGAAGGCCTGGGCGATGGCGCATCCGATCCTGCGCGACGAGAGCGGCGCGATCGGCAAGGCCTACGGCGCGACCAACACGCCCAACCTGTTCGTGATCGACCAGGCCGGCGTCGTCGTCTACGGCGGCGCGATCGACAACTCGCCGGACGGCGAGCGCCAGTCGCCGCAGGGCGGCACGCTCGTCAACTACGTCGACGCCGCGCTCGAGGATGTCGCCGCCGGCCGCCCGGTGCGCACCGCCGTGACCAAGCCGTACGGCTGCTCCGTGAAGTATGGCTCGTGAGCGCGGCCTGATCGCACGACTCGGCATGCTCGCCGGCGCGCTCGCTGCCGCCGGCCCGGGTAGCGGCTGTGCGCGCGACGAAGGCCGCAAGGCCGCTCCGCTGGTGGCTCGCCCCGCGCAGGAAGCGCCGGCGGCCCCGCCGTTCCGGATCGACGTTCGCCCGCCGGCGACGTGCACGCCGGGGACCCGCTGCGAGGCGGCGCTCGTGCTCGTCGCGCTTGGTGGCTTCAAGGTCAACGAGGAGTACCCGTTCAAGTTCGTCGGCGATGCGCAGCCCGGGCTCACCTTCGACGACACGGGCACGTTCGCGCGCACCGACGCGCAGACCGGGACGCTGACGATCGGATTTCGCGCGGCGGCCGCGGGGACGGCGAAGATCACGGGCGCGTTCAAGCTCAGCGTGTGCACCGCGGAGGTCTGCGAGATCGAGGCGGCGCGCGTCGCGTTCGATGTCGCGGTGCGGTGACGCTTCCGCCTGCGTGAACCCGCGTGGCGACGCGCCGTGTTACACCGGGCGCGGAGGTTCCAGGATGATGAAGGTGAACGTAGCGGCGGCGTGCGTGGCCGCGTGTGTACTGGGTAGCGGGCTGGCGGCGGCGCAGCCGAAGAAGCTGGAGCCGGCCGCGGCCGTCGACCTCGCGGCGCTCGCCGAGAAGATCGTGGGCAAGACCGCGAACGTGGTGACCGGCGAGATCGTCCAGATCTCGACCGGACCCAACGATGTCGCGCTCGCCGAGGAGCTGGCGGTCGCGGTGCGCAAGCGCGGCGCGTTCGCGCTGATCACGCTCGACAGCGAGAACCTGGCGAAGAAATCGATCGCGAGCGTGCCCGAGCAGTACGACAGCCAGGCCCCGAAGCTCAGCCTCGCGCTCGCGAAGCTCGTCAACGTCGAGATCACCATCCCGGCGATTCGCGACCCCGGCATCTATGCGGCCTTGCCGGTCGCGCGCCAGGCAGCCCAGTCCAAGGTCGGCGCGCAGGTGGCGCAGCTCCGCGTGAAGCGGAACGTCCGGCGGATCGAGGTCGGCAACGGGCTCGCGCCGTCGCCGTCGCGCGCCAAGGAGCTCGGCGTCAGCGAGGCCGAGCTCGCGAAGCTGTTCTGGGACGGCGTCTCGGCGGACTACGGTCCGATCGAGGCCAAGGCGACGGCGCTGAAGGCGGTGCTCGCCAAGGGCGGCGAGCTCCACATCACGCACCCGAACGGCACGGATCTCACGATGAAGATCCGCGGGCGCAAGGTGCTGACGAGCGACGGCGTGCTCTCGGACGCCGACAAGAAAGCCGGCGGCGCGAACGTCAACGTCTGGCTGCCGGCGGGCGAGGTCTACCTCTCGCCGGTGCCGGGCAGCGTGACGGGCAAGGTCGTCGATGACCGCAGCAGCTACATGGACAAGGAGGTGCTCGGCCTCACCCTCGAGGTCAAGGCGGGCAAGATCACCAGCGTCAGCGCGAAGTCGGGCTGGGACGCGATCCAGCCGCGCTACGACGCGGCCGGCCCGGGCAAGCTCGAGCTCGGCGTGTTCGACATCGGCATCAACCCGGCGGTCAAGACCACCCCGAAGCTCGAGAGCTTCGTCAGCGCCGGCATGGTGACGCTGATGACCGGCAACAACGTGTGGGCCGGCGGCACGAACCAGGAGCCGTTCGCGCTCGTGCTGCACCTGCCGGGCACGACGGTGATGCTCGATGGCAAGCCGCTGATCGAGAACGGCGCCCTGAAGTAGCGCGATCGGGGGGCCAGGGTCCTGCCTGGTCGGCGCACCGATCGTGCGACATGGTGCATCCACGTTGCATGAAGGCGACCTCGTTTCCGTACGACGCGAGCCTGGACGAGATCCGGCGCGCGCCGAAGCAAGCGGGCCGCATCGAGCTGGTCGCGCGGCGTCCGCGTGCCGGTGAGCGGGAGGTCGTCGAGCACGCGATGCTCGACATCGAGCTCGGGCTCGTCGGCGACAGCTGGAGCAAGCGACCGCATCGCAAGCTCGGCCGCCCGCATCCCGACGGCCAGATCACGCTGATGAGCTCGCGCGCGATCGCGGCGATCGTCCCGGACCGCGCCGCCTGGGCGCTCGCCGGCGATCAGCTGTTCGTCGATCTCGATCTGTCGCCCGCGAACCTGCCACCGGGGACGCGGCTCGCCGTCGGCACCGCCGTGCTCGAGGTGACGGCCGAGCCCCACCTCGGCTGCGTGAAGTTCACGAAGCGGTTCGGCTCCGATGCCACGAAGTGGGTCAACACGCCGACTGGCAAGCAGCTCAACCTGCGCGGGATCAACGCGAAGGTCGTGGTCGCCGGCGAGGTGCGCCCGGGCGACGAGATCCGCAAGCTCTGATCAGGAGACTTCGAGCGGTTCGATGTGGATGTTCTTGTCCTTGGGGTCGGGCTTGCGCACCGACTCCGCGAACCGCGCGCTCGCATCCGCCGCGATCTCGACGCGGGTCTCGCGCGCGAGGATCTGGATCTTGCCGATCTCGCGCTTCGTGATGCCACCGCGGCGGCACAGCAGCGGGACGAGCCACTTCGGATCCGCGTTCTTCGAGCGGCCGACGTTGATCGTGAACCACGATGCGCCGCTGGCGTCCGGGGGCGCCGCGTCGTCGGCGGCGGGGGTGGCCGCAGCCGCAGCACGGTGCGCGGGGGC
>JALZOI010000206.1 GCA_030857245.1 Myxococcota bacterium | reverse complement strand
CGCGGCGTCCGCGCGGTGACGAGCGCGCAGCCGCCGACGACGACGTGGCTGCGGGGCGCTGGCCTCGAGGCCGCGATCCTGCTCGACTCCGGCGTGCTCGTCCGGACCGATGACTCGCAACGCGCGGTCGCGGTGGCCGATGTCGATGCTCTCGTGAAGCTGTTGCAAGGAGAATCCTGATGTCGGTCGTGATCGTCGTCGGTGCCCAGTGGGGCGATGAAGGCAAGGGCAAGGTCGTCGACCTGTTCACCGAGCGCGCGGACACCGTCGTCCGCTACGGCGGAGGCGCGAACGCCGGGCACACGCTCGTGATCGAGGGCCGCAAGCTCGTCACCCACCTCGTGCCCTCGGGCGTGTGTCATCCGGGCAAGAGCTGCGTGCTCGGCGACGGCATGGTGATCGATCCGCACACGCTGCTCGAGGAGCTCGCCGACTGTCAGGCGCGCGGCCTGCTGATGCGCGGCGAGCTGCTCGTCGGGCTCGGCGCCCACGTGATCCTGCCGTATCACAAGCTGCTCGATGGCCTCCGCGAGGATCGCGGCGCGACGCGCGGCACCGCGATCGGCACCACGCGCCGGGGCATCGGCCCCGCGTACGAGGCCAAGGCCGGGCGCCGCGGCATCCGCATGCGCGATCTGTTCAAGCGCGATCGGCTGCGCGAGCTCGTCGCGGCGAACCTCGACGAGATGGTCCCGCTGATCCTCCACCTCGGCGGCACGCCCCCGACCCAGCCCGAGATCGATCGGTGGGTCTCCGAGGCGTACGCCGCGGGCCAGCAGCTCGCGCCGCACACGGGTGACGCCGGCCGCCACGTCGCGCGCGCGATCGCGGAGGGCCGCCACGTCCTGTTCGAGGGCGCGCAGGGCTGCCTGCTCGATCTCGATCACGGGACGTATCCGTACGTCACGTCCTCCTCCACGATCGCCGCGGGAGCGTGTCAGAGCGCCGGCATCGGGCCGACCCAGATCGATACCGTCGTCGGCATCACGAAGGCGTACGCGACGCGCGTCGGGGCGGGGCCGTTCCCGACCGAGCTCCACGGCGACGAAGGCGAGCGCCTCCGCCAGGCGGGCGGCGAGTTCGGCGCGACGACCGGACGGCCGCGCCGCTGCGGCTGGCTCGATCTGCCGGCGCTGCGGATGGGCGTCCGGCTCTCGGGCATGCAGTCGCTCGCGCTCACCAAGCTCGACGTGCTCTGCGACCTGCCCGAGGTGGCGGTGTGCGTGGCGTACGAGGTCGATGGCCGCGAGCTCGACGAGCCGCCGATCGACCCCGATGACATCGCGCGCGCGCGGCCGATCTATACGAAATTCCCTGGGTGGGGACAGCTCCCCGTCGAGGCGCGCGAGGTCACGGACCTGCCCAAGGCCGCTCGCTCGTACGTGGACACGATCGAGAAGCTCGCGGGCGTGCCCTTCTGCTTGATCTCCGTAGGCCCGGACCGCACGCAGACGATCCGGCTACGCGACCCGTTCGCGACCTAACCGGGCGTCCCAACTTGGATTCGCGCTACGGCCCTGTGATATTATTCGGGGGCTCGCGCACTGCGCGGGTGATTTCTCCAAGGAGCGTCGGACTCGGGGGTCTGACGTCTTGAACCATGCAGGAAGCACTATGAAGATCGTCTGCGACGCTTGCCAGGCCAAGTACTCGATCTCGGACGATAAGGTCCAAGGCAAGGTCTTCAAGATCCGCTGTAAGAAGTGCAGCAACATCATCGTCGTGCGCGGCGGCGCCGGCGCTGCGGAACCCGCGCCTGCACCGGCGCAGGAGAAGGAGACGCGGGTCTACGATTACGGCTACGAAGGCGGCGATCAGCCGCCGGCCGGGGACGATGCGGTGTGGCACGTCGTGATCAACCAGGATCAGGTCGGCCCGATGACCGCCGCGGAAGTGCAGCAGCGCTTCTCCGGCGGTGAGATCGATGCCGAGACCTACATCTGGCGCGAGGGCTTCGCCGACTGGTTGCCGATCGCCCAGGTCGACACCTTCGCGGGCTTCGTCGCTTCGGGCACCACCACCGCGGCCTCGCCGGGTGGCGGCGCCGATGCGGTCGCCGGCATGTTCGGCGGGCTCGGCGGCGGCGATGAAGGCGGCACGGTTCGCAGCGATCCGGGCGATCTGTTCGCGACGGCCTCGGCCAGCGCGCGCCACTCCGATGATGATGGCGACCTGTTCGGCAGCAAGCCGTCCTCGTCGTCCTCGTCGTCCGCCGCCTCGGCCTCGGCGAACTCGAAGCTGCGCGGCGAGCGCAACGAGAACTCGGTGCTGTTCTCGCTCGGCAACCTCGCGCAGCTCGCGAGCGATCGGCCGGCGCCGTCGTCCTCGAGCGCGGCATCCGGGGCCTCCAGCGGCGGTGCGGGTCACGCGACCGGCGCGGCCGGTGGCGAGGGCTCGGGCCTGATCGACATCCGCTCGATGGCGAACGCCTACCTCGGTGGCTCGGGCGGTGCGGCCAAGCCGACGGTGTCCTCGGCGATCGGCTCCATCGACGACCTCCCGGTGTTCGGTGGCGGCGGCTTCTCGGAGCCCGCCGTGATCGTCCCGACGTCATCGCGGCAGAACAACAGCAAGCTGATGTACGCGCTGATCGGGTCGGTCGGGCTGCTCGCCGTCGCCGCGATCATCCTGATCGTCGTCATGCTCGGTGGTGACAAGGACAAGGGCACGCAGGTCGCGAGCAACGCGGCCACCGACGACAAGCCCGTCGCGGTGGACAAGCCGGACGACACCAAGGTCCCGGTCGCCGACAGCAGCGCGACGGGCACGGGCAGCGATGGCACCGCCGTCGCCGCCGTCTCGACCGACAAGCCGGCCGACCCCCCGCCGACCGAGAAGCCGGTCGACAAGACCGACAAGCCGGCCGACAAGAAGACGACGTCGTCGTCGCGCCGCGACCCCAAGCCGACCCAGACCGCGAAGGTCGAGCGGACGGTCAAGGAGCCGACGCCAGCGAAGGAGACCAGCTCTGGTGGCTGCGACGAGGTCTCGTGCGTCCTCAACAACTACGAGGGCTCCTGCTGCGCGAAGTACAAGAAGGGCGGCAGCAAGACCGCGACCCCGACCAAGTCCAGCGGTGGCGGTGACCTCCCCGATAGCCTCGATCGCGCCATGATCTCGGAGGGCGTCGGCAAGGTGAAGACGCGCGTGATGTCGTGCGGCGAGAAGTCGTCCGCCAAGGGCACGGTCAAGGTCTCCGTCAAGGTCAGCCCCGATGGCAGCGTGACGAGCGCGAGCGTCAAGGACACGCCGGACGCCAGCCTCGGCAGCTGCGTCGCGAGCGCCATGCAGAAGGCGTCGTTCAAGAAGACCCAGAACGGCGGCTCGTTCGCCTATCCGTTCGTCTTCTAGCGAGCCGCGAGCTCGAGCGAGTCGCAGCGCCGCCCTTCGAGGCGGCGCTGGTCGTTTCGGGGCGGCGGCTCACTTCGCGCCGCAGGCGATCCACTCGACGAGGAGCCGGCGCTCCTCCTCGCTGGGGCCGCCGGCGGGTGGCATCGTGGGCGCGGCACTCGCGGCGCGCACCGCGATCCGCTCGCCCCACATCCGGACGGCATCGGCGTCGTCGAAGTTGATGTCGAGGGGCGCCTGCTGGCGCATCCCCGCCGGCACCGAGCTCGAGTGGCAGCCGCGGCACCAGTTCACGACGAACGGCGCGCCGAAGTTGTCGTAGTCGAGGAACGAGGTCTTGCAGGCGTCCTCGTCGGGCGGGTCCCACGTGTCGTCGCCGCCCTGCAGCCCGCGGTCGTTGCCGCACGCGCCCAGGGTGACGGCGACCGTGGCGCTCACTGCGAGGACCGCCTCACGCCACGAACGCATCGAAGACCTCCGTCGCGCCGAGGTGACCGACCGCGTCGACGCCGCACAGCTGGAGCACGCCCGCGACGAAGTGGTTCGACATCAGCGTCTGGCCACTCGCGCTCGCGGCGCCGGTGGCGAAGTCGACCGGGCGGGCCTCGACGCCCGCGGTGGTGGCGCCGTACGCGCGGCCGCCCCGCACCCCGGCGCCCATCACGAGCGCGGAGGTGACCGGCCAGTGATCCTTGCCACGGCTGGCGTTGAGCTTCGGCGTCCGCGAGAACTCCGAGAAGCAGACGACCACGGTGTCGTCGAGCATCCGGGTCCCGGCGGTGCGGCCCGGGCGGGCGGCGAGGCCATCGAGCAGGCGCGTGAGGCCCGCGAACGTCGTCTCGTGGAAGCCCGCCTGGTCGGTGTTGGTGTCGTGGGTGTCCCACGGCAGCCGGGTGTTGAGCATCACCGCCTGCGAGATGTCACGCGCGAGCGCATCGAGAGCGAGGTCGACCTGGCTGTCGATGGTCAGCGTGCGGCCGCGGGCGCCGAAGCCATCACGCACGCCCTGCAGCTGCTTGCCGCGCTTGATCGACGACACGAAGTCGTCGACGCGCCGGCGGTTGTAGCCAGCGGCGCCGCGGGTCGCGCGCATCCGGTTCGCGGTCGCAGTGGCGTAGCGGGCGAGCAGCGCGTCCTCGGCGGACGTCGTGACGAGCTGCGGCCGCCCGCCGGTCTGGTAGGCCTGCGCCGGATCGAGCAGCGCGATGATCTGGTTCGTCGCACCCACGCGGCCCGCGCTGACGGCGTACTCGCCGGCAAAGGCGGTGTCGCCGAGGATGAGGTACGGCAGCGGCAGATCGTTGCCGTTGTCGTGCGCGATGATGGCGCCCATGTCGGGGTTGGTCTCGCTCCGCGTGCCGGTCGCCATCCGCTTCACGCACTCCTGGTGCGCGACGCTGGACACCGAGATCCCGCGGACCACCGCGGTCGACGGCGCGTACCTCGTGAAGAAGCTCGTCACGTTCGGGCGGCTCGCGTCGGTGAAGACGTCGAGGCTGCCGAACCGCTGGACGGCGCCCGCGGGGATGTCGCAGACGGCCGATTGAGCCTTCGGATCGAGCGCGTACGTGGTGTCCCAGCCGCCCTGCGCGAGCACCATCACGAGGCGGCGGGGCGTGCCGATCGCGCGCGGGGCGGCGCGCAGGCTTCCGGTGGAGGGCAGCAGGCTGAACGCACCGGCCGCGCCGGCGTACGTGAGGAGGTCTCGTCGGTTCATCGTCATCGCTCCTAGTAGAAGAGGCTCCGGAAGTCGCTCAGCATGCCCACGAGCGTGAGCTTCCAGGCGCGCGCGCGATCGGCGGTCTCGGTGAACGCGTCGTCGTAGAGCGCCAGGCTCTCGTCGACCTCGGGCGAGTCCGCGGCGACCAGCTCGCCGTAGATCCGCGCATGCAGGTGGACGAGCTGCGCGCGGATCCGCGCGGGATCCGTCGCGGTGACCGCCGCCTCGACGAACAGCGTGCGATCGGCGAGCGGCGCCGCGGCATCGCGGTCGACGACGAACGACGCCGCCGCCGCCGCGGCGTTCTTCGCGACCAGGCTCGAGGTCGCGTTCATCGTGTGGACCGGCTCGGTCACGAAGTACGAGTCGATGCCGCCCGCGAGCACGCGGAAGCCGATGAAGTCGCTCTCGAACAGGTTCGCCGTGCCGTACGGGATGCCGCGCAGCCGCGCCGTGGTCGCCGTCGTCCACGCGAAGCCGGTGAGGTCACGCAGCATGCGGCCGAGCTGCTCGGGGCGGACCTTGAGGGCGCCGACCGTGGCCTCGGCGCGGCCCGCGTCGGTGTCGTGCGAGATCCGGAACTCGTCCGACAGCACGATCGCCTTCGCGAGCGCCTTCGCGCTCCAGTTGCTGGCGATCAACGCCTGCTGGAGCCGCGCGATCCACGCGGCCGACACCGCGGTCCGCGGCACCTCCGTGAAGTAGGACGCGAACCGGGTGGCGGTGCAGCGCGCGAACCGCGGATCCTCGGCGATCACGCGGCCGAGCCCGTCGAGGCCGGTCGCCGGCGCGCCGAAGAACATCGGCGGCCGCTTGTTGGTGGTCCGCCAGCGGTTGAGCGCGCCCGGCGTGTAGTAGGTCACCGGGTAGGCGTCGACCGCGACCGGCGCGAGCGAGCCGCGGAACGTGAACAGGTAGCTGGCGAGCGGATCGAGCGTCTGGTGGCAGCCGGCGCACGAGCTGTTCGCGATCACGGCGTTCGCGACGACATCGGGGTCCGAGAGGTCGACCGAGGTGTCGACCATGATGTCGGAGGCCAGGAAGTCGTGGCACAGCAGCGCGCGCGAGATCTCGTTGGCGCGGCCGCGGTTGTAGTTGTCGCCGGTCGAGCGCCAGCGATGGTGGAGGGCGCTCGTCGAGAGCACGCCCGCGGCGGGGCGGCCATCGGGGTACGGCGTGCGCTCCCACGCCGCGGCCGGGCCGGTGTGGGGCAAGCCCCAGATCGCCGCGGTCACGCCGTTCGCCATCGTGTAGTCGGCGGTGACGATCTTCGTGTAGGGCTGATCGGACATCACGATGTCCTCGATCAGGCGCAGCGGCTCGTCGAACAGGCCGCCGTTGATCTCGAGCGCCGTCGCGCTCGCGAGCGGCCCCATCGCCGGGTACGTCATCATCGGCTGCTCGACCCGCACCAGCAGCGTCTCGTTGTGGAGCTCCTTGATGGTCTCGCCGAAGGCGGGCGAGGCGAGGTAGCGATCGACGATGCCCGGCAGCGCACCGGCATCGGAGGCGACCGCACGGAGGTCGGCGATCGATGGCCGGATCCCGCGGAGCGCCATCGAGGCGCGGGTCAGGTGCTGGGCGGGGGTCAGGTAGACGGCGGTCGGCGAGACCGGAGGCTCGGGCGGGTCGGGCGGTGTGGTGACCGGGTCGGCGCAGGCCGACACGAGGCAGAGCAAGGCGAGGATCCGCATGGCTCGTGCATCAGCAAGCTCAGGACCTGATGAGCGCCCCGGAATCTCGCGTACTTGTGTGGTTAACTGGATCTCGGTTGTCGGGTCGCACCTGCACCGGTGTCGGGCCGACCCGACAACTCGAGTGGGGCCTCGGCGCCCCGGCCCCGAGCGCCCCCGAGCGAACCGCGAGCGAACGATGAGCGAGATCGAGACCCAGCTCCAGCACCGCCCGGGCGTCCAGGTCGTGACCTCGCTGCGAGTCGAGGTCGTCGAAGGGCCCGACCGCGGCACCGAGGCGGTCGGCGGGGACACCGTGTCGGTCGGCACCGCGCGCGACAACGGGCTGGTCGTCGGCGACTTCACGGTGTCGCGCTATCACCTCGAGGTCGCGGCGCGCCCCGGCGGCATCCTCGTCACCGACCTCGGCTCCACCAACGGCACGTACGTCGGTGCGGTCCGCATCGAGCGCGCGATCGTGCCGCCGGGCACCCCCGTCACGCTCGGTGGCACCACGATCCGGTTCGACGATGCGGTCCGCCGCACCGTCCCCGCCGCGACCGCGACCCACGGCTACGCCGGGATGATCGCGCGGTCACCGCAGATGCTGCGGCTGTTCACCGACATCGAGCGGATCGCGACGACGCCGACGTCGGTGTTGATCGTCGGCGAGTCGGGCACCGGCAAGGAGCGCGTCGCCGAGGCGCTGCACGCGGGCTCGGGACGGACCGGCGAGCCGCTCGTCACGATCGACTGCGGCGCGCTGTCGTCGTCGCTGCTCGCGAGCGAGCTGTTCGGTCACGAACGCGGCGCCTTCACGGGCGCCGATCGCGTGCACGCCGGTGCCTTCGAGCGCGCGGGCGCCGGCACGGTGTTCCTCGACGAGATCGGCGAGCTCCCCGCCGCGGATCAGAGCTCGCTGCTCGGCGTCCTCGAGCGCCGGCGGTTCCGGCGGGTCGGCGGCAGCGCCGAGCTCGAGCTCGGCGCGCGCGTGATCGCGGCGACGAACCGTGACCTCCGCGCCGAGGTCAACAACAACCGGTTCCGCCACGACCTCTACCACCGGCTCGCCGTCGTCGTGCTGCGGATCCCGCCGCTCCGCGAACGTCGCGAGGACATCACGTCGCTCGTCGAGCACTTCGCCAAGGAGCTCGGCGCCATCGGCCCGGTCGAGCAGGTGTTCGGCGCGGATGCGCTCGCGCGCTGGCAGCGGCATCCGTGGCCCGGCAACATCCGCGAGCTCCGCAACGCCGTCGAGGCCGCCCTCGTGGTCGGCCCCGGCGAGCACGTCGAGCACGCGCACGACCTCGCGCATGGCGGTGCGGTGCCGCTGCTGCCGTACAAGGACGCGCGCGCCGCGGTCGTGAGCGAGTTCGAGCACGCGTACCTCGCGCGGCTGCTCGCGGAGGCGAACGGGAATGTCTCGCAGGCGGCGCGGGCGGCGAAGATGGATCGATCACACCTGATCGAT
Organism: Myxococcota bacterium; assembly: GCA_030857245.1. GTDB lineage: Bacteria > Myxococcota_A > Polyangia > Haliangiales > Haliangiaceae > JABFXX01. The sequence continues at coordinate 2,440 of JALZOI010000206.1, read as the reverse complement.
CTGCTGCATCGCCACGGCTTGAAGACGTAGCCCCCCGCGAGGCGACGCCGTCAGCGCGGGGCGCCGGAGACGGAGACGTTCGCGAGGAAGAAGTTGATGGGGGAGGCCGTCGGGATCGCGACTGGCGGGCCGAACACGTAGCCGGGCGCGAGGGCGGTGTAGAGCTGGAGCTTGGCGTCGATGGCGACGAGATCGAGCAGGTGGTCGCCATCGAGGTCGCGAGCGACGAGCGCGAGGATGGGGGCGCAGGCGGAGCAATCGTAGGTGCACGAGCAGTTCGGGCCCGGGCACATCGTGCAGGTAGGCGCGCACGAGCAGGCGTCGTTGGGGAACCGCAGGGGCGTGACGACGATGCCGGTGGGCTCCTTGCGGAGGCGGTAGAGGTGGCGGCCCGGGAACGCCGAGAGCACGACGCTCGGCCCGGCGGCGGTGGGCAGCGCGACGCCGCCGAACGACGTCTGCTCGAGGTTGGGCTCGGGATCGGCCATGCACGCGCGTGCCGTCGTCGGCGGGTCACAATCGAGCTCGTGCTCGGGGCCGTCGCGCAGACCGTCGGGCGCGGTGTGGATGCGCACTGAGGAGCCGAACACGACGAGGTCGAGCAGCTGATCGCCATCGAGATCGAGCCAGTCGATGGTGCGGATGGCGGGCGAGCCTGGCGTCGGGTTGCCGCTCAGGTTGCCCATGGTCTTGTTGAACAGCTTGCGGACGTGGTCCTCGCCGTCGATGTTCTCGAGGAAGATGTACTGCGCGCCCGCCTTGACGACGGCGTCGGGGAAGCCGTCGCGGTTCTGATCGCCCCACGTCAGGTGCTGCGACGCAGGGAGCCGGGTCTCGCGCAGCGTGCCGCGCTCGAGGTCGTGGAGCTCGAGGGTGTGGATGGGATCGGGGTCGCTCGTGAGGTAGGTGGCGACGAGCGTGTCACGCCCATCCCGCGCGACGTTCACCGAGCTGAGTGCCTGGTAGTTGCGGCCCGCCGCGACGGGCACGGTGATGTCATCGATGACGAGGCCCCCGGCGCTGGTGCTCGCGAGGCGCGGCGCAGACTGTCCGGCCGCCGGACCGATCCACGACAGCGGCGGACCGACGTCGTCGCGGCGCCGGGAGGTCCACGTCGCGCCGTCCCACGTCAGGTCCCAGAGCTCGGTCACCATGCCGCGGATCGCGGTGAGGGCGATGCGGGTATCGCAGACGACGTCGCAGGCCTCCTGCGCGAGCTGCACGCAGCTATCGGTCCACCCGATCTCGCAGCACGCGGGCACGCGCTCGCAGACCGTGGCGAAGCAGCCGCTCGGCAGCGCCGCGGGCTGGCCGCCGGCGCACGGGTTGGCGGGCACGGCGCGATCATCGAAGCAGGTCCCCGACAGCTCGCCGGCGTGCGCCCCGTAGCGCCGCGCGGTCGGGCAGGACACGTCGTGGCTCGTGCATGCGCCGCTGATCTCGCAGCGCCCCGCCACGCCGACATCGCACTGCGCGTCGCTCGTGCAGCGGTAGCGATCCTCGAAGCAGCCGCCGGCCGCGACGGCGGCGACGACGAGGGCGACGACGGCGAGCACGCGCCTCACCATCGCGCGGTCACCACGAGCGAGGTGACGGTCGGACCGGGGGCGACGCTCGCGGTGACGAGCGCGCCGTCGGGACGCAGCCGCCAGCGCAGCACGGTCACGCCGACCACGAGCGCACCGGCGGTGACGATCCCGCCGCCGGTCCATCGCATGGTGCGAGCCCGATCGATCCGCGCGTCGTAGTCGGCGAGCGAGCCCTCGCGGTCATCGCCCAGTCGCCCGGCGTAGATCAGCAGCCCGGCACCGACGAGCATCGCGGTCCCGCCGAGCCCGATGAGCCCGCTGTCCTCGGTCTGCCAGCGCCGCCGTGGCCCGCGCGTGGTCGCGGGCGGCTGCTCGGGGCGTGGCGCCGGCTGCGTGAGCCGCATCCGGGCCGCGCCGATCGCCTGCTGCGCGAGTGCGATCTGGTCGTCGGCCGGGCCGCTCGCGATGAACCGCTCGTAGTAGTCGATCGCCGCGGCGAAGTCGCCGAGGTTGAGCTCGACCTGACCGAGCGCGAACAGCAGCGCCGGATCCGCGGCGCGCTCGTACTGCTGCTGCAGCTCGCGTCGGACGCCCGCGAAGTCGCCGCGCTCGTAGAGCTCGCGGATCCGATCGAGCGAGGTCGCGGGCGTGCCGTCGCCCTCCGCGCGGACGGGCGCCGCCGCGCTCGCGAGCACCGCGACGAGGACGCCGACCACATGCGGGACACCCCTCATCGTCGCTTCGCTCCGGAGCCGTCGTCGGTGGGTAACAGCATCGTCGGCTTCCACTCGACCTTCGCCGCCGGCCGCGTCGCCGAGCCACTGCCGCTCGGATCCGTGCCCGTGCCCGTGCCCGTCACGATCGCGGGCCGCGCGCTCCCGGCGGCTGGCGTGCTCGAACCCGCGCCGGCC
>JALZOI010000806.1 GCA_030857245.1 Myxococcota bacterium | reverse complement strand
TCCGTGATCCGCGCGATCGTGGCCGCGGCGCGGCGGCCGGTGCCGTCGACGAGCTCGACGGCATCCCCGACGCGAGCGCGGCGGACGCGCGCCAGGTAGTGGTGCTCGTCACCGCGGACGACGAGCTCGCCGGCGGAGAGCTGCGCGGGATCCACGAAGATCCGCACGGCTCACCGGGCGAGGGTGACGGCGGACCACTGCGGGTCGTCGGTGCTCGGCCGGACCCGCACGCAGCGCATGCCGGCGGCGACGAACTCCAGCGCGAGCGGCTCGGCTTGCGGCGTGAGCAGGCCCGACAGGATCAGCGTGCCGCCGGGGGCGGTGCGCGCGATCAGGTCGGCGCGGAGCTCGCGCAGCACGTGGGCCTGGATGTTGGCGAGCACGAGCGGGAACTCCTCGTCGAGCTCGCGCAGCGTGCCGGTGGAGGCGGCGATCCGATCGGCCACCCGGTTGACCGCCGCGTTGTCGCCGGTCGCGGCGATCGCGATCGGATCGTTGTCGACGGCGGTGCACGTCGAACCCGGCCACCGCTTGACCGCGGCGATCGCGAGGATGCCCGAGCCGCACCCGACATCGAGGATGCGGGTCATGCTGACGCCGCCATCCGCGAGGGCCTGGAGCTCCTCGAGGACGAGCCGCGTGCTCGCGTGCGTGCCGGTGCCGAACGCCATGCCCGGATCGAGATCGATCACGACCTCGCCGGGCAGCGGCGTGTAGCTCTCCCAGCTCGGGACCACGACGAACTGCCGCGTCAGCTTGCTGACCCGGAAGTACTTCTTCCACGCGTCGCGCCACTCGAGCTCCGGCATCGCGCTCGCGAGCCGGACCTTCGCGGGGTCCACGGCGAGGCCCGCGGCGTGCCAGCGCATCACCGCATCGCGCGTCTCGGTGAGCGCCGCTGCCGATTGCTCGACGGCGACCCAGAACACCACCTCGTCACCGCGCTGCTCGGTACCGGCAGCCGCGGCACCGATCTCCGATGCAATCAACGCAGCGACGTCATCGACGTCGGCCGCACCGACCTGAACGATCAGCTCGAGCCACGTGGTGGGCTCGGTTCGACCGCTCAACGGATCAACGCCCGGGGGCGTTGGACGGCGTCACGCGGCGCTTCATCTCGCGACGGAGCCGCTTGCGCGCCTCGCGCGTCTTGCGCTTCTTCTTGACGCTGGGCTTCTCGTAGAAGCGGCGACGCTTGAGCTCCTGCAGGATGCCTTCCTTGGACATCTTCTGCTTGAGGATCTTCATCGCCTTCTCGAGGCTGTCGCGAACCTCGACTTCGACGGGCTTTCCGAACGTGTTCTCCATAGGAAGGGACGTGGGTACCCGATCAGGGAACCCGGGTCAAGTGACCGTTCAGGCCTTCCCGTGCTTGTAGAACAACGTGATGGTCAGGCAGTGGAACTCGGAGTCCGAGCTCTGCGTGACGATCTTGTCCACGATCTCGTGATCGGGATGGCTGCGAATCCAGTCGGTGATGAGCTCGCCGAGGAGCTCGCGCTCCTTGGCCTTCGTCGCCGAAAACACCTTCACGCCGGTGACATCGATCATCCGGCCCTCATCCTGTGCTGCTTGCATACGTGCCACAACTCACCTCACTCTGCGCGGCCCCGCCGCGGGTTGAACTGCACCCACTTTACGCGGGGCAATATTCCAGTCAAGGGAGATAATTCCAATACGTGTGAACTACGCGCGAGTCGTGGCAACCAGTTACGTGATCCTACGTAGGCGCCTGTCACTCCCGCGGCGTAAGTGCGCGAACGTCGGCGCGTAGCTCTGGCAACCCTACCCGTGCCTGGTAGTGTCCGCCCCTCGTTGAAGGAGAACTCATGGCCCGTCCGCTCACCGTTCTGACCGCCCTGGCGGTCACGGTCGCCCCGCTGCTCGCGGTGGCCCAGCCCACGCGCTCGGCCGCCCGCCCGGCAATCACGAAGCTGCCCACGCTCGAGGCCTTCGAGCTCGCCAACGGGCTCAAGGTGACCGTCCTGCGGACCGACGCGGCCCCGGTGGTCGCGGTCCAGCTCTGGTACCGCGCGGGGAGCAAGGACGAGCCCCGGACCCGCCGCGGCTCGGCCCACATGTTCGAGCACATGATGTTCAAGGGGACGCGGCACGTCCGCGCCGAGGCGCACGCCCAGTCGATCAACGGCATCGGCGGCTACGTCAACGCGCAGACCGACGAGGACGCGACCCACTACATCAACACGCTGCCGGCCGCCTACCTCGACTTCGCGGTGCAGCTCGAGGCCGAGCGGATGCGCAATCTGCTGTTCCGCCCCGACATGATCGCGACCGAGCGCGAGGTCGTGAAGGAGGAGATCCGCCAGCAGGAGAACTCGCCGATCGCGAAGGGGTTCCTGCGGTTCCTCGAGATCGCGTTCACCACGCACCCGTACGCGTGGACGGCGGGTGGCAACCTCAAGGACCTCGACGCGACGACGCCGGAGGATCTCAAGAGGTTCTACGACGCGTACTACCAGCCGAACAACGCGATGCTCGTCGTCGTCGGCAAGACCACGCTCGAGGCCGTCAAGGCGTCGGCCGAGAAGCACTTCGGCGCGATCGCGAAGGCGCCCGAGCCGCCGCGGCCCTCGGCGACGGCCGTCGAGCCGCCGCAGACGGCGAAGCGTCGCGAGGTCGTGGAGCCCGGGCAGATCGGGCTCGCGCTCGTCGGCTTCCACATCCCGCCGGCGAAGCACAAGGACATCTACGCGCTCCAGGTCGCGGCGATCATCCTCGGCTCGGGCGAGTCGTCGCGGCTCAAGTTGCGGCTCAAGGCCGTCGATCCGAAGACCAAGAAGCCGACCGCGCTCGACGGCGGCATGGAGACGATCGTGCGCGAGGATCCGGGCATGGTGATCGCGCTCGGCGCGTACCTCGACCCCGCGCAAGGGGAGGGCATCGAGGCCGCGATCGCCGACGAGCTCGCGAAGCTCGCCGGCCGCGGCCCGACCGCGACCGAGCTCCGCAAGGCGAAGAACCAGGTCCAGTCGGGCTTCATGTTCTCGCTCGAGAACGCCCAGGGCCTCGCCCAGGCGATCGGGCGCTCGTGGATCCTCACCGGCGACGGCAGCGCGTTCATGCGCGACGTCGACCAGATCGAGAAGGTCACGATCGCCGACGTCCAGCGCGTCACGAAGCAGTACCTCGGCCCGGGGCACGCCACCGTCGTGATCATCCCGCCGCGCGGCGCGGTCGGTGCCAAGCCGCCCGCGGCCGGCACGCCCGGCGCGGCGC
>JALZOI010000805.1 GCA_030857245.1 Myxococcota bacterium | reverse complement strand
GCGCGGGCCTCGTCCCCCCGCCCCCGGTCGCGAGCGGGCCGCGGATCGGCGTGGCGTACGCTGGCGCGTGGGCCGCGCAGCCGTGGCGCTACTGGTGGGCGGATCACCCCGCCGTATCGGGATCGCGGCGCACCCCGTAGTCGCCGCCGCGGCTCAGGCCGGGGTCGCGAGCTTGTCGACGCGCCGCAGCCGCTGGCGGTAGAGCTGCTCGCCGAGCTTCTTGCGATCGCGGCTCTTCGCGGGCCGGTAGTGGAAGTGCGGCACGTCGTCGACGGTGACGAGCGCGTCGACCGGCCGCACCTCGAGCTCGCCGAGCCAGCCGATCACCTCGCGCTCGAGCGCGCGCTGCTCCGCGATCCACACGACGGTCTTGTGCTGGGTCAGCCGCAGCGTGCCCTTGTGAGCGCGCACGTACACCGAGAGCTCCAGGTGACCGTTGCCGATGATCTCGACGTCGTGATCATCGAGGAACCGCAGGATCTTCTTCGCGTCGACCCGCGAGGTCAGCCACACGTCTGTCTGCCCGCCCTCCTCGAAGTGATCGAGCACCTTGATCTCGAGATTGTCGGCGGCGGGCAGCCGCTCGATCAGGCCGAGGAACAGGTCGACGAGGTGCTCGCCATCCGTCATCGCCTCGATCACGAGCAGCGCCGGATCGGGGTGGATCACGTAGCCCGACCGCGCGTGCGCGAGCGCGGCGGCATGCCCGAGCTGCGGCAACACGCCCTGCGGCCAGCGATACACCACGGTCGCGTCGGGATCCGCGCCGAGCTCGACGACGTGCTGCTTGCCGACACTCTCGCCGAGCGGGATCGTGTTCGCGTCGGCGACGTTCGCGGCGATCGCGAAGGACTTTCGGACGTGGCGCTCGGCCGCGGCGACGGCGGCGCCGAGGTGCTCGCCATGCGCGGCGACGAGCAGCGGGGGCGCGCCCGGTCGCGCGAGCGAGATCCGGTACCAGGTGGACGTCTCGGCGCGGGGCACCAGGTCACCCTAGCAGGCCCGTCTCCCCCGCCTACCGGCCCAAAAAACGTAAACGTAAGCGTGAGCGGCGCCCGCCCTCAGAAGTCGCTGCCGAGCGCGAACCCACCGGTCACCGACGTCAGCTGCGCATCGACCGTCCGGCCCGCGCCAAACCTCCCACCCGGATGCAGCCGATAGAGCTCGTAGCCGGTATCCAGCCACAGCGCAGCGGTGATCTTCGGGCCGACCTGCAGGAAGAACAGCGGCCACGCCAGGAACCCGAGCGCGCGGACCTTGCCCTTCAGCTGGACGCCCGCGCCGACGCCGAGCCCTCGTCCCGCATAGCCGTCGAGGCCACCGCCCTCCATGAAGCCGCCGCTCATGCTGCCGCGCAGGTAGACATCGACGTGCTCCGCCATCGGCTGCAAATACTTGAGGTCGAGGCCGTACGTCGTGAGCGCCCCGAAGTCGGCGACGGAGCTGCCCTGGGCCTCGTCGACGCTGCCGTCACCGCCCGCGTAACCCGACGCCGCGACTCCGAAGTGCGCCGCGAACCAGCCCTCGACGGCCCAGCTGCCGCGCCGCAGCCCGAGTGCGATCCGGAGCCGCACCGCGCTCCCCATCGTGGCCCCGAGCTCGTCCTTGATGTCGGTGCCGCCGGCACCCTCGGTGATGTAGATGCCGTCGGCCGCGGCCGGGAGGGTCGTCGCACCGACGAGGATCAAAGCGAGGACGCTGCGCATGTCCCTAGAGTACGCACCGGTCGTGCCGCGGCTCCACCAACATCGATCAACGGGTTGCGACGCGGAGGATGCAGCAGGTGCGACAGATCGAGACGCCGATGTCGTGGTCGCTACGGCACCTTGATGACGACGACCGTGACCCGGCCCTGGACCTGACCGCCGATCACCTCGCGGCCGCCGTCGACGCTGAACCCGGTCCCGAACGGCGCGTCGAGCGACACGAACATGCCACTCGCCGAGGTCTGGGTGCCCGGGATGGTGGTCGAGCGATCCGCCGACAGGTAGCGCACGGTGCCCATCCCGAGGTTGACCGTCTCGCCGGCGACCGGGTTGTAGAGATCGTCGTCGACCACGATGCCGACGGTGAGGCCGTTCGCCGGGAACTGCGGGAGCTGGAGCGCCGCGAGCACCTGGTCGAGCGTGGCCTTCGGGAACTGGATGCTCGGCACGGTGAAGCTCGTCGTCGGCGGCGCGACGTCGGCGATGCAGCTCAGCGCGGCGGTGGCCTGCGCGCTGTTCTCGAGCACCTGGACGCAGGCGAGGCTGGTGAACCGGAGGTCCACGTTGGCGCGCCAGATTGGGACGATGCCGACCACGGTCAGGTCGAGCTTGCGGGTCTCGCCGGGGTTGAGCGTGTGGACGTTCTCGACGGTGTCGAACTTCGGTTCGCCGACATCGACGCTGAACCGGCTCGCCTCGTTGATCGACACCGGGGTGTTGAGGTTCTCGAAGTTCTCGACGGTCGCCGAGACCTCGATCCGGGTGTCGATGCCGCACGTGTTGAGCGCCACCAGGTCGGTGCAGCCGAGCGTCACCGTCGTGAGCGCGTCACCGGGGTGGTAGTACGCGTGGCCGCCGATCGCCGGCGAGGGCTGCTGCGAGATCGGGAACCCCGCGACCCCATCGAACTTGACGTCGTGCTTGCGGCAGTCGAGCTCGCCGGTGACCGGATCCTCGACCTCCGCGCGCGGCCAGATCAGGATCTGGACGTCGAGCGTCCGCTTCGGCAGCTCGACGGGCATGTCCGCGAGCTCGATGCTCGAGATCGCGCAGAGATCGCGGTTGCGGTTCGGGGGCACCGGCTCGCACAGCGACAGGTACGGCGCGGTCGGATCGTCGGGGTCGATGATCCGGATGCTGATCACCGCGTCACAAGGGAGCTTGACGTCGGCGCACTTCGACGAGCCACAGCTCTGCGACGTGCCGTTCGCGACCTCGTAGACGATCTTCATCGGCGGCGTCTCGCACCCGCCGAGGCCGAGCCCGAGCGCGAGCCCCATGACGATCCCGAGCCCACGGCTCCCAGCGGGGCGCCGGTTCATCGACCCCATCGCATCACGAAGTCTCCATCGGGATCGAGCAGCACCGTGTCGTCGCGCACCACGCGCACGATCAGGATGGCGCCGACCACGGCCGCGAGCGCGCTGCCGACGAGCGTCGCCTGGATCCCGCGGCGCTCGTACCACCGGCGCGTCTCGAGCGGCCGGATCGGCCCGACCGGCCCGAGCGGCTCGTCCGTCGGAGCGGCCGTCCGG
>JALZOI010000205.1 GCA_030857245.1 Myxococcota bacterium | reverse complement strand
GCCGCCGGCCGCCGAGACCAGCGGCGGGACCCTGGCGATCGACGCCCGCGCCGCGCACCTGCTCGAGGCCGGACGGCCGAGCGCGACGACGGTGCGCGCGCACGATGTCGAGATCGCGTTCGATGGCGCGATCGCCGATCGCGAGCGGCTGGGCGCCGCCATCGAGCTGGCCGCGTGGTGGGCGTCCGATGCCTTCGGCAGCGACCCGTACCGGTGAGCCGCCGGCCGGGGATCGGACCTCGCCAAAGTCACCATTCGTCGTCGGAAAAACGCCATCAAATATGCTGCTCGTTAGCTGCCGTGGCGCATTGAGACGATGCCCCGTGCGGGCTAAAAACATGCACCCCTGATGTCCGACGCAACTGCTTCCAACATCACGCTGATCTCCATCGAATCGGAGATGAAGAGCTCGTTCATGGACTACGCCATGAGCGTGATCGTCTCGCGTGCGCTACCTGACGCACGCGATGGCCTGAAACCGGTGCACCGCCGGATCCTGTTCGCGCAGCGTGGCCTGAACAACACGTACATGCGGCCGTACCTCAAGTGCGCCCGCATCGTCGGCGACGTGATCGGCAAGTATCACCCGCACGGCGATCAGTCGGTCTACGACGCCCTGGTCCGCATGGCCCAGGACTTCTCGATGCGCTACATGCTCGTCGACGGCCAGGGCAACTTCGGCTCGGTCGACAACGACCCCGCCGCGGCCATGCGGTACACGGAGTGCCGGATGTCGCGGCTGTCGGGCGAGATGCTCGCCGACATCGACAAGGAGACCGTCGACTGGCAGCCGAACTACGACGACAAGGAGTTCGAGCCGACGGTCCTGCCGAGCAAGGTCCCGAACCTCCTGATCAACGGCGCCACCGGCATCGCCGTCGGCATGGCGACGAACATCCCGCCGCACAACCTCGGCGAGATCATCGACGCCGTGCTCGCGCTGATCGCGCAGCCGGACCTCTCCGACGACGAGATCATCAAGTACGTCCCGGGCCCGGACTTCCCGACCGGCGGCGTGATCCAGGGCCGGGTCGGGATCCTGTCGGCGTACAAGACCGGCCGCGGCTCCATCCAGGTGCGCGGCGTCGCGCACTTCGAGGAGGTCCGCAAGGATCGCCAGGCGATCATCGTCACCGAGCTGCCGTTCATGATGGTGAAGTCGCGCTGGATCGAGGCCACGGCCGACATGGTCCGCGACAAGAAGCTCGAGGGCATCAGCGACATCCGCGACGAGTCGGATCGCACCGGCATCCGCGTCGTGTTCGAGCTCAAGAAGGACGCGAACGACCAGGTCGTCCTCGCGAACCTCTACAAGTACACGGCGCTGCAGTCGTCGTTCTCGGTGAACATGCTGGCGATCGTCGAGGGCCGCCCCGAGACGCTGACGCTCAAGCGCGCGCTCCAGGTGTTCATCGAGCACCGCCGCGAGGTCGTCACCCGCCGCACGCTGTTCGATCTGCGCGAGGCGCGGTCGCGGCGCGAGATCGTCGAGGGCCTCGGGCTCGCCGTCATCAACATCGATCGCGTCATCGCGATCATCCGGTCGGCGAAGGACACCGACGAGGCCAAGACCAACCTGATCGCGGAGCGCATGGGCGGGCTCGCCGGCTTCCTCGAGCGCGCCGGGCGCCCGGCCGACGAGGTCGCGACCGCCGAGGCCAAGCAGTTCGTGTTCCTGACGCCGCGCCAGGCGCAGGCCATCCTCGACATGCGGCTCGGGCGCCTGACCGGCCTCGAGCGCGAGAAGCTCGAAGCCGAGTACAAGGAGCTCTGGGAGCTCACCGATTATCTCGAGGGCTTGCTCGGCGACGAGAAGAAGATGGTCGCCGCCATCGCCGACGAGATGCGCGCCATCAAGGAGGAGTTCGCCGACGAGCGCCGCACGAAGATCGTCGATGCCGAGGGCGAGATCCTCACCGAGGAGCTGATCGACGAGGAGGACGTCGTCGTCACCCGCACGCACCTCGGCTACCTCAAGCGCACGCGGCTGCGCGAGTACGAGGCGCAGGGCCGCGGCGGGCGTGGCATCACCGGCGCCGCGTCGGCCGAGGGCGACTTCATCACCGACATGTTCGCGGCGTCGACGCACGACCACGTCCTGCTGTTCACGGACAAGGGCCGCGTCTACTACAAGAAGGTGTTCGAGCTGCCCGAGGGCTCGCGCACCGCGAAGGGCCGCCCCGTCGTCAACGTCCTCGATCTCCAGGACACCGAGCAGGTCGTCGCGATGCTGCCGTTCACCGAGTGGCGCGAGGACACGCACGTGTTCTTCGCGACCCAGTCGGGCACCGTGAAGAAGACCGCGCTCTCCCAGTTCGAGAACGTGCGACAGACCGGCATCAAGGCGATCAGCATCGACGACGGCGACCGGCTGGTCGGCGCGTCGCTGGTGACCGGCGCCGATGACGTCCTGTTGACGTCGGCGAAGGGCTACGCGGTGCGCTTCACCGAGGACAAGGTCCGGCCGATGGGTCGCACCGCCGGCGGCGTGCGCGGCATCAACCTGCGCGATGGCGACCGGCTCGTCGGCATGGTGACGTTCGCGCGCGAGCGTACCGGCACGCTGATCACCGTGTGCCAGCGCGGCTACGGCAAGCGGACCGCGCTTGGCGACTACCCGACGAAGAACCGCGGAGGCAAGGGCGTGATCGCGATCAAGACCACCGCCCGCAACGGCCAGGTCTCGGCGACGCGCATCGTCACCGACGAGGACGATCTGATCCTGATCTCGGATCGCGGCAAGCTGATCCGCCTGCGTGCGAAGGACATCTCGATCCAGGGTCGCGCCACGCAGGGGGTGCGGCTGATGCGCGTCGACGACGGCGAGCAGGTCGCCGCGATCGAGCGGCTCGCGGAGCCGGGCGACGCGTCGGGCATCGAGGCGGCGACGCCGATCGAGGTCGCCGACGAGGGCGACACGATCCAGAACGGCGCCGAGGAGGAGGAGCTCGACGAGGACGGCGAGGACGCGGACGAGGCGGACGACGGCGAGGACGAACCCGCCGAGTAGCCCGACTGTAGGCCAGCCTAACGGTCGCTCGGCGCCTTCGGTGCCATACTGGGACGTGCCGAGGCTGATGTTCGCGCTCGTGGCGCTGGTCCCCGCCTGCGGCCGCGTCGGCTTCGAGCCTCGCGAGGCGCCGGGCGACGGAGCGAGGGACGGCGCGCCGCCCGTGGATGCGGCAGGGTGTGTCACGCTCGTCCACGACGAGGATGGCGATGGGGTCGACGATGTCTGCGATGTCTGCCCGCACCTCGCCGACGTCGACCAGGCCGACGGAGACGGCGATCGCGTCGGCGACGCCTGCGATCCCGAGCCCACGATCGCGCGCCAGCGCATCATCTTGTTCGACCCGTTCACCGCGCTCGATCCGGCCTGGACCCGGAGCCAGGGCTCCGAGGCGGCCGTCGGCGATCAACTCGAGCTGCTCGCGATCAACTCGTACCGTACGCTGATCCGCCCCCTCGACCTCGGCCACGACACCTTCGTCGTCAGCGCGACCAGCGCCACCGCCGGGACCGGCCAGTCGCTGTTCGCGATCCAGATCACGCCGACCAGCGCACCCAGTTCGTTCTACTGCGAGCTCTACGACACCGGTTCGCGCTCGCAGCTCCAGTTCACGTCCACGTTGGACGGCATCGACTACACGGGCCAGGATCGGCAGGTGCTCGCGACCCGGTTCGCGAACGGCGCGGGCACGTTCAGCTTCGAGGTCGCGGCGACCATGGGGCGCTGCGGCACGACGTGGCGGGGCCAGGCCCTCGAGTCCGTGGGCACGATCCCCTCCGGCATCGCCCGCGAGGAGGTGCACCTGTTCGCCGAGAACGTCGACATCCGCGTCGCCTACTTCCTCCAGCTCCGCACCGACGACTGAGATCGCCGGTGCTCGACGCGGTGTGCGAGACTGGATGGGTGACTCGCGCCGCGCCCCTCGTGCTCGTGCTCGCAGTGACGAGTGCGTGCGGGCGGTTCGGGTTCGACACCGATCGGATGCGGCCCAGCGATGCGGCCGACGCACCCGATGCACCCGATGGCGATGCCCCGCCCGGGTGCGCGACGATGGTGCACGACGAGGACGCCGACGGGATCGATGACAGCTGCGATGTCTGTCCGCACGTGGCGGATCCGCAGCAGCTCGATGGCGATGGCGACACCGTCGGTGATGCCTGCGATCCGGAGCCCGCGATCGGACGTCAGCGGATCGTCGTCTTCGATCCATTCACCTCGCTCGAAGCCCCCTGGCAGGCGTTCGACACGGCGGCGGTGGTCAACGACGAGCTCGTGCTCGGCGCCGTGGGTGGCCAGGGCTCGGTGAGCCGGCCGATGACGCGCGCGCATGACACCTTCATCGTGGGTGCCACGGCGGGCGTCGGCGGTAGCGGCCAGCACCTGTTCTCGGTCATTACGGCGCCCCCTACGTCGCCGGGCGGTCAGTACTGCGAGCTGTTCGACAACGGCAGCGAGTCCTTCCTGTTCTTCACGTACACGTACGACAACGTGACGTTCACGCACCCCGGGAACGTTGCGGCCCCCCGGCTCGGGGGCGGCAGCGGCACGTTCAGCTACGAGCTCGGTCCGACCGACGCACGCTGCGCCACGACCTGGCGCGGCGTGGCCCGCGAGACCACCGCGCCAGCACGCGATGATCTCGCCGTCGAGAGGCTGATCCTCTACGCCGACAACATCGAGCTGCGGCTCCGCTACTTCGTGCAGATCGCGAGCATGGATTAACGGAAGCCCGCGCTCGAGGCGCGGGTGGGATCAACGGAAGCCCGCGCTCGAGCGCGGGTGGGACTACCGGAAGCCCGCGCTCGAGGCGCGGGTGGGATTAACGGAAGCCCGCGCTCGAGGCGCGACAGAGAATTCAGGCTACGTTCCCCGCGATGTCGATCCAGAAGAGTCAGGCGATCTTCGAGCGTGCGCAGGCGATCATCCCCGGTGGCGTGAACTCGCCGGTCCGGGCGTGTCGCTCCGTCGGAGGTGACCCGGTGTTCATCGCGCAGGGCGATGGCGCGGTGATCACCGACGTCGACGGCAACCGCTACCTCGATCTGATTGGCAGCTGGGGGCCGCTGATCCTCGGCCATACCCATCGCGAGATCATCGACACGATCGCCGAGTTCATGGTGCTCGGCACCACGTTCGGCGCGCCCACCGAGGTCGAGGTCCGGTTCGCCGAGAAGCTGCGCTCCGTCGTGCCGTCGATGGAGATGATCCGCGCCGTGTCGTCGGGCACCGAGGCGACGATGAGCGCGCTCCGCCTCGCGCGCGGCTTCACCGGCCGCGCGAAGATCATCAAGGCCGACGGCGGCTACCACGGCCACGCCGACTGCCTGCTCGTCGCGGCCGGCTCGGGCGCGGCCACGCTCGGGATCCCGGGCTCCGCGGGCGTCCCCGAGGGTGCCGCGCGCGACACCCTCGTCGTCCCCTACAACGATCTCGCAAGCGTCGAGGCCGCGCTCGCGGTCGGCGACGTCGCCGCCGTCATCATCGAGCCGGTCGCCGGCAACATGGGCCTCGTGGTGCCCGCGCCGGGCTACCTCGAGGGCCTGCGCGCGCTGTGCAGCAAGCACGGCACCGTGCTGATCTTCGACGAGGTGATGACCGGATTCCGGGTCGCCTACGGCGGCGCCCAGGAGCGCTACGGGATCACCCCGGACCTCACCACGATCGGCAAGGTGATCGGCGGGGGGCTGCCGGCCGCGGCGTTCGGGGGCCGCGCCGACATCATGCGCAAGCTCGCCCCGCTCGGGCCCGTGTACCAGGCCGGCACGCTCTCCGGCAATCCGCTGGCGATGGCCGCCGGCCTCAAGGCGATGGAGATCCTCGGGCGCCCCGGCACCTACGAGCGCCTCGAGCACCTCGGCAAGCGCCTCGGCGACGGCTTGCTCGCAGCGGCCCAGGCCGCAGGGGTCCCGGCCTGCCTCAATCGCGTGGGCTCGATGCTCACCCTGTTCTTCAGCGCCGGGCCGGTCACCGACTACGACACGGCGAAGCAGGCGGACACCGCGCGGTTCGGCACGTTCTTCCGCAAGATGCGGGAACAAGGGGTGTTCCTGCCGCCTTCGCAGTTCGAGGCGATGTTCGTGAGCCTGGCCCACTCCGACGAGGATGTGGACCAGATCGTCGCGGCCGCGAGAGCGTCCCTCGCCGATTGACGGTGCGAAATCACGATGCTATGAGGGCCCGCGTCGATGCAGTCGGGCACCCCTCATAGCGGCGATTTGTCGCAGGATTCCGCGCACGCGGAGCCGCATCTGAGTCCCGTGATCGCCAGCACCGTTCGACATCCGATGACCGACAGCAAGGGCGTCATCGATCCCTCGGCGCGTGCCGGCCGGCGGGCGTACCGGGGGCTGGCCTCCGCCTCCGTGGGCCTCGAGCTCGGGCTCGCGGTCATCATCGGGCTCGTCATCGGGATCTACATGGATCGGGCCTTCGGGACGACGCCCTGGCTGATGCTGGTCTGGCTGGTGTTCGGCTTCGTCGCCGGCTTCCGCGGCGTGCTGCGCGCCGTGCAGCGCGAGGATCGGGAGGCAGCGCGTGGCTAACCCCAGCATCCTCCGCATCGAGCGGCTCAACTACGGGATCGGCGCGGTCCTGACGCTCGCCGCGCTGCTGACGCAGTCCAGGCCGATCGCGCTGGGCGTGGTCGTCGGGGTCGCGCTGACGTGCCTCAACTTCTTCGTCCTCCGCCGCCTCATCGTGAAGTGGACGTCGGACGCGGCCCGGGGCAAGACCGGTAACGCGCCCCTGCTCATGCTGCCCAAGATGGCCGGCCTGATGGCGGCCGTCGCGCTCGCGGTCCTGTTCCTGCCTCTCGACGTCATCGCCTTCACGGTCGGCTACTCGATCTTCATCGTCTCGATCATCGTCGAGGCAATCTACAGCTCGATCGTCGTCTCCAATGACGACGCTCCAAACGCCACTGGTAACGAGTAATCCATGGGTGAACACGGCACCTGGTTCGACTTCCTGAACCGCTTCGCCTGGTGGCAGGACTTCAATCACTGGACCCAGAGCAAGCTCGGCCGCTCCTGGGAGTGGCAGATGTTCGGCAAGTCAGGATGGACCCTGACGCACGTGCTGATCACGTGCGTGGTCCTCGCGTTCATCACGTGGGGAGCCCTCGCCTTCTACCGGGGCACGCGGAGCAAGGACCGAGGCCTGGTCCCGCCGCGCACGATGAACCTGCGCAACTTCTTCGAGTTCCTCGCAGAGGGGCTGTACGGGATGGTCGAGGGCGCGATGGGCGCCAAGAACGCGCCGCGGTTCTTCCCGGTGATCGGCGCGCTGTTCATCTTCATCCTCTTCAATAACCTGTTCGCGCTGATCCCCGGCTTCTCGGCTCCGACCGACTCGCTGAAGACCAACGTCGGCATCGCGCTGTTCGTCTTCCTGCTCACCCACGTCTATGGCGTGAAGGAGCACGGGATCGCGTACTTCAAGCACTTCCTCGGCCCGATGCCGGCGCTGATCCCGCTGATGCTCCCCATCGAGATCATCAGCCACGTCGCCCGCCCGATGTCGCTCGCGGTCCGGCTGATGGGCAACATGATGGCCGACCACAAGGTCGTCATGTCGTTCTTCGCCCTGGTCCCGCTGCTCGTCCCGATCCCGTTCCTCATTCTCGGGCTGCTCGTCTGCCTCGTGCAGGCGCTTGTCTTCTCGACCCTTGCCATGGTTTACATCGGCTCCGCCGTCGAGCACGAAGAGCACTAACCCATCAACCAGTCACGCACGGCGCCCTGGGGCGACCGGAACAAGAATCACGAACTCAACGGAGATGTCATGAAGCGCACCATCAAGATCCTGTCCTCCCTGGCCGTCCTCCTCATCATCATGGGCATTTCCGGCGTCGCCTTCGCCGACGTCACCTCGACCGATCCGGCCGCGATGAAGACCGAAGGTCTCGCCGAGAACTACGGCTGGATCGCCATCGCCGCCGGCCTCGGCATCGGCCTCGCCGCCTTCGGTGGCGCGTTCGGTCAGGGCCGCGCTGCGGCCGCCGCCCTCGACGGTATCGCCCGTAACCCGGGCGCCGCTGGCCAGATCCGCGGCCCGATGATCCTCGGCCTCGCGCTGATCGAGTCGCTCGTCATCTACGCGCTCATCATCTCGCTGCTCCTCGTCCTCAAGGTCGGCACCTAAGCTCACCTCGCTGCGAGCCTGCTCGGCCGATCATGCACTCGTGCGTGATCGGCTGTTTTGCGTTTTCGGGGGCCGTATGGGACGCTAGCCACCGATGCGCGACGGGGACGAGAAGCTGACCGAGCTGGACTCCAAGGGGAAGACCACGCTCCAGATCCTCGCCCAGATCGACCTGTTCAACGGGTTGCCAATGACCCACCTGCGCCGCGTCGTCGACATCGGCGTCGAGGAGCAGTACCGGTCCACCGCCACGATCTTTTCCGAGGGCGAGCCCGGCGACAAGTTCTACCTGATCGTGGAGGGCGCGGTCCGGATCAGCCGGTTCGTCCCCGGGATGGGCGAGGAGGCCCTCGCGGTGCTCCGCCCCGGCAACTACTTCGGCGAGATGTCGCTGATCGATGATGCGCCGCGCTCGGCGACCGCGGTCTGCCACGAGCGCTGCCGGCTGTTCGTCGTCAACCGCAAGGACCTCGAGGATCTGCTCTTCGTGGACCGTGATCTCGCGTACGAGCTGCTGTGGAACTGGGTGCGCACGCTGTCGCGCCGCCTCCGTGCCACCAACGACAAGATGACGTTCCTCGCCACGACCTCGAAGTTCTGAGCGCCTCATGAAGATCCTCCCCGCCATCGCCATCGCCGCGCTGGCGATCGCGGCCGCCCCCGCCGCCGCCGAACCTCTGCCGCCGGGAAGCGTCGGGATGGTCGTCGGCGCGGCGAGCGGGATGTCGGCCGACGCCAACCGGCTCGGCTTCGGCTATCAGCTCGGCGCGCAGGCCGCCTGGCAGCCGATGGCCAGCGAGCGCCGGATCGGCTGGGCGATCAAGTGGTCGTTCGTGTTCGGCACGATGTACGACGCCGAGGCGGCGAGCGTCGGCGACGAGCTGTTGACGCTGCAGATGGACATCATGCTCGGGCTCCGTCTGCGCCCGGGGACGAACGTCAGCCGCTACATCACGCTACGTGGCGGCGGCCAGCTGCTGCGCGCGAACCAGGTCGTGCTGCCGTCGATGCACCGCGCGTTCGCGGGCGCGGTCGCCAGCATCGGCCTCGACCAGTACGCCTATGGCTTGCTGTTCAACCTCGACGTCCGCGTCAGCCAGATCGGCACGGGCCCCACGATCATCGCGCTGATGTTTGGTGCGGGGAAGACGGGCCCGTAGCGATGCCGGCGCTCGTCACGCCGCGCCTGCGCCTCCTCCCGATCACGCTCGAGGTGATCGAGGCCGTGCTCGACGCCGACAAGGCGCGCGCCGAGGCGGTCGTCGGCGCCACCTTCCCGGCGCGCTGGCCCAACGCGGATCTGCTCGCCAGTGGCTTCCCCTACTCGCGCGACGCGATCCGCGCCGCCCCGGACATCCGGCTGTGGGGCGACTCGCTCGTCGTCCTGGCCGACGAGCCCCGGATCATCGGCAGCGTCGTCTTCCACGGGCATCCATCGGACGGCGTCGCCGAGGTCGGCTACACGATCGAGGACAGCTCGCGCGGTCAAGGCCTCGCCACCGAGGCGACGCGCGCGTGCGTCGAGTGGGCGCTCGCGCAGTCCGGCATCGACGCGGTGCAAGCGACGACGTTCGAGTGGCACAAGGCGTCGCTGGGCGTGATCCGCAAGCTCGGCATGAACCAGATCGCGGTCCGCGATCACGACACGCTCGGCGAGCTCCTCGTGTTCGAGCGCCGGCGCTGAGCCGGATCGCGGCGCGCAGGTCGCGTGGGCTCGGAGAGCGGAAGAGATTGGCCGCCAAGAGCGCCAAGAACGCCAGGGAAGGTTGAAGGACCAGGGGGTGCACTCACCGACCTTCTTCGCTTCGGATCCTTGGCGTCCCTTGGCGGCTTTGGCGGGGCCAATCTTCCCCGGCTCAGCGCAGGCGCTCGATCGCGCTGATCAGGTCGCGGAGCCGGCCGCGCTCGTCCCACGGCACCGGCCGCCGGTAGCCGGCATCGTTGCGCTCCTGCAGCGCGGGGAGATCGAGGCGGGGCTGCGGGCCCTTCGCGAGCTTCGCGAGGCGGCGCGTGCAGTGCGCGTGGAGCTCCGGCAGCAGCGGGATCAGCGCCGGCGGGGCCTCGACGTCGGCGAGCCACTGCCGGATGGCGTGCTCGAGCCCGAGCAGCTGCTCGACCGGATGCATCGCCGCGAGCTCGGCGAGCACGGCGTCGCCGTCGGCCAGCTCGAGCGCCTGGGCGTAGCGTCGCGCGTGGTCCGCGAGCGTACGCAGGCGCGCCGGATCGGGCTCCGCGTCGATCGCGATGCGCAGCTCGAGCAGGAGGTCGTGCCCGCTCGCAGCCCCGACGAGCTGCTCGGTCAGCCGCTCGACGAACCCGCGGTGCTGGCCCGCGAGGATCGAGGCCGCGACGACGTGCGCGGGGATCCGGATATCGGTGCGCTGCAGGACGGAGCGCAGCTGGTCGCGGTCCCCAGCGATCAGCCGCTCGACCGCCGGCCAGGGCGGCGACCGCAAGCTGCCGAGCACGTGCGCGCGCATCGCCGGCGCGCTGGTCGCGAACGCGGCCGCGAGGC
>JALZOI010000804.1 GCA_030857245.1 Myxococcota bacterium | reverse complement strand
GCTCAACGCGGTGGCCGAGCGCATCGTCGGCTCGCTCGTCAAGTCCGGCGCCGGCAAGGGACAGACCCTCGACGCCGACGCGAAGGACCTGATCAACCGCGTCGTCCCGTCGGATCTCAGCCGCGAGGAGCTCGAGGTGATCGCGCAGCGCCTGCAGGACCGCAGCGCGACCGCCGACGCGCGACCGCTGACCGAAGCCGTGATCGAGGCGATCCAGCACGTCCGACCCGACGGCAAGCCGCGCCCGCCGGCGTCCGCCTCGACGTCCACACCCCAGTCGACATCCGAGTCGACACCGACGCCCGCGGCTCGCGAGCTCGCCGCCCCGACTCCGTCCCGCCCGCACGTCGAGCCGCCACGCATGTCACCGCCGGCGACCGCGCAGCGCACGTCACCGCGGCCGCCGCCTGGCAGCCGCATCATCGACGTGCGCGGCTACCTGATCGCGATCACCACCATCGATCCGGTGTCCGGCAAGGCCGTGGTGCCCGCGGAGTTCACGCTCGGTGGCGTCATGTTCTCGACGACCGTCGAGCAAGCGCACTCGCTCGCGATGGACGACTACTACACCGTGCGCGTCACTGTCGTGCCCACAACGCAGCCGTCTCGCGCACTGATCACCAGCGGCAAGGTCCGACTGCATGCCCAAGCGCCGTTCACTGAAGTGTTCGATGTTCCGCTATCCAAGCCACGCGGAGGCGCTCGCTGACCGCTTGGTCTATCGGCGTGTCCTGGCGCATCGCAGCCCGTCATGACCGGACGTGGCGAAACGCGGGCTGTGGTCGACGTTCCCGGCCACGTGTAGCCCAAGCCGCGCGAACACGGTCATCGCCGCGGGATCACCTTGACCCGCAGGTGCCGAGAGCGGCTGACAGCGACACGACCTGCCAGTCCCGGGACTGCACCTCTGCTGCGGCTCGTCGCAGGCGAACACGAGCTCGGTCATATTTCCGATTGCATCGTGAAGGCCCCACGGGGACGTGCCGTCGCCACGACCTCTCGAGCCTTCGAAGCGACCGATCACCCAGCGACGCTGCTCGGAGATGCAGCCGTCGATGACCGCGCACGAAACGCGGCGTGACTCCCACGTGTCTCCCCACGGATAGATCAGATCGCGCTCAGTAGTCGGGTCGTGGCGCGTGGCGTACTCCCATTGCGCACTGCTCGGCACGTGCTTGCCGACCCACGCGCAGTACCGCATCGCGCCTTCCCACGTGAAGCCATTCGCGGCATCGAGCTCGTCGCCGCGGGGCACGACGAAGCGTCCATCGCGTAGCTCGATCCTCTCTGGAGAGCCAAGGCTGACGCAGGGCGTAGCACCTCCGTTCTTCGGCAGGTCGAGGCCTGGGCAGTTGTTGCCATGCGCGTTGAGAAACAGCGCCGCCTGCTGCTGCGTCACCTCGAACTGGTCGATGTCGAAGTCACCCACGGTCGTCGCACTCGGCACCGGTACCGGGGCGAACGCCGGAATCAGGTCCTCGGGCACCGGCCCGCCCATCATGAACGTGCCACCGGTGACCCGGCACATCGGATTCGGATCGCGCGCCGGGCGCGGGGCGTAGCTCGTCTTGCAGTCGCCCTGGCGGTACTTGCGGATCGTCGGCCGCGGTGCGCGGTACGGCGGCTCGAGGGCGTCGAGCCGCGCGATCAGGTCGGGCTCGAGTGGGACCTCGGGAGGGACGGCTGCGTCGATGAGGTCCCCCGCCCAGACCTTCGGGGCAGGCGGCAGAGGCGACGGTGCCGGCGCAGGCTCGTCGGCGCGCGAGCCGCATCCGACCAGCGCGAGCGCGAGCGGGACCGACAGCAGGAACAAGCGTGACTTCATGGCGAACGGTGTCGACCGGACAGCCGCCGGGTTGCGTGCGGCGAGCTTACGCCGGTTACGTCGCAAACGGCCGCGCGCCCCTCGCCGAAGCCGTGATCGGGCGATCCACGCCCCGAGGGAAGCCTCGCCCGCCCACGTCCCATCGCCCGCAACGACACCGGCCGCTCCGACCGCGCCACGCGGGGCTGTCGAGCCGCCGCGCATCTCACGGCCCGCGACTGCACAGCGCACGCCGAAGCCGTACCGGCAGCCGTATCATCGACGTGCGTGGCACCTCGAGCGCGCCGCCAAGATCGAGGAGCGTCTCGGCGCGGCGAAGCGGCAGCTCGCGAACCGCCGGAAGATCGCCGGCAAGCTCGGGAAGCGCGCGAGCTCGCTGAGCACCGCCGAGCGCGGTCGGCTGCTGTCGCTGCAGCGCGAGATCAAGGAGCTCGAGGGCAAGGTCGGCAAGATCGGGAAGCTGCGCCAGGGCGCGATCAAGGCGCGACGAATGGCGATCCATGTCGTGCAAGATGCCGGCAAGAAGCTCGGCGCGACCGCATTCGGACGCGTGCTGTCGACGGCGGCCGGCAAGGCGCTCGGCCTCGCGCTCAAGCGGTTCCTGCCGATCTACAACTGGTTCCAGCTCGCGAAGGACCTCTACACCGTCGGCTCGTTCCTGGCGAACGCGGACTGGTCGAAGCTCGCTGACGGCAAGGCCGGAGCGGGGTCCGGCGGCGAGGACGACAGCGGCGCCGGCGCAGGCCAGGGCGAGGGCAAGGCGTCCGCCGGCGGCGACGGGGGTGACGGCAGCGGCAGCGAGGAGATCGCGACGGACGATCTCGAGGCGCCCGCACCCGCGGAGCTCAACGCGGTGGCCGAGCGCATCGTCGGCTCGCTCGTCAAGTCCGGCGCCGGCAAGGGACAGACCCTCGACGCCGACGCGAAGGACCTGATCAACCGCGTCGTCCCGTCGGATCTCAGCCGCGAAGAGCTCGAGGTGATCGCGCAGCGCCTGCAGGACCGCAGCGCGACCGCCGACTCACGACCGCTGACCGAAGCCGTGATCGAGGCGATCCAGCACGTCCGACCCGACGGCAAGCCCCGCGCTCCCACGTCCGCGTCGGCCGCTTCGACACCGGCCGCTCGCGAACCCGGTGCGCCGACCCCATCGCGTCCGCACATCGAGCCGCCGCGCATGTCGCCGCCAGCGACGGCGCAGCGCACGCCGCCTCGCTTGCCGCCTGGCAGCCGCATCATCGACGTCCGTGGTTACCTGATCGCGAACACCACCGTAGACCCGGTGACCGGGAAACTAGTACCCGGCCACAGGGGTTTTGATCGGTTGAAGAGCGGGTAGCTCTTCGGCGGGGACGAGCAGCTCGATGGAGCGGGCCTGACGCGGCGTGCGGCGGATCAGGCCGAGGCGTTCGAGCTGCA
>JALZOI010000803.1 GCA_030857245.1 Myxococcota bacterium | reverse complement strand
GGCCGGGACCGGCAGCAGTGCGGTGAGCGCGACGCCGACGCCGACGGCGACGCCGACGCCGACGCCGAGCCGCACCGCGAAGAAGGCGAAGCAGAAGCCGGCGCGTCAGCGCACGAAGACCTCGAGCCCCATCAACCCGTACGACGACGACGACGACGACGACGATCCGTTCGCCGACGAGCCGCCGCCGCCGGAGCGTCGCCCGCCGCCGCCGCCCTCCCCCTTCCCATGAGCACCACCGAAGCCTCGATGTCGTATCGCTCGCAGCTGTCGGGCGCCCTGCTCGTCGGCGTCGAGGTGCTCGTCCTCGACGGCGATCGGCGGGTCCACGCCGGCATCGAGCAGCTGCTCTCCGAGGCGCAGCTCCACGTCACGTGCGTCGCCGACGCGGCCCGCGCGCTCGACGCGGTCGATCGCCAGTTCTTCTCGGTCGCGCTCGTCGACATCGACACGCCCGAGCCGCGCGCCGGCATCACGACGATCGCCGAGCTCAAGCGCCGGTCCCCCACCTCGATGGTGATCGCGCTGACGCCCCGCCGGTCGTACGACGATGCGGTCGATGCGGTGCGCGCCGGCGCGATCGATCTGATCCTCAAGGCGCCGGAGTCCGTCGCGTACCTCAAGGAGCGCGTGCTCGACGCCGCCGGCCGCTCGGTCGGCAAGCGCGAGGTGGACTCCGTGCTCGACGACGTCCGCCGCGTCCATGACGAGTTCCTGCAGCGCTTCATGGAGGCCGAGCGCCGCGCGATCGACCTCGCCGACAAGGCCGCCGGTCGCGAGTCGTCGGGCAAGCTGCCCCAGCTCCACGAGCTCCGCGTGCTCGTCGTCGACGAGGTCGATGACTTCGTCACCTCGATCAGCGCCGCCGCGCCGAAGGATGGCTACACGTTCGTGCACGCGACCTCGGGCGGCGAGGGCCTCGACCGCATCAGCTCCGCGCCGTTCCACTACGCGATGATCGCGGAGGACGTCAGCGACCTGCCCGCGAAGACCCTCGCCCGTACGATCCGCAACCAGCACCCCGACACCGTCGTGCTCACGTTCCTCGGCCCGTCGCAGAATGGCAGGGTCGAGCTGGTCGAGCTCGCGGGCACCCGCACGATCGTCAGCCCGTTCTCCGAGCCGCAACAGCTCGTCGATCGCCTCGACGAGCTCGCCGAGGCCTGGCGCATCAAGGCCCGCGAGCGCCGCTACACCCAGGCGTTCCGCGAGCGCCACTACGACTTCCTGCGCCGCTACGTCGAGATCAAGACGAAGATCGATCGCGCGATGAACGAAGGCCCGGGCTAGCGCTCTCGGTCTGCCGCGTTGCGGCCGCCGAGGTGAGCTACCTTGGCGCGATGAAAACGCTGATCCTGGTGCTTGGCCTCGCGTGCGCGTGCGGCGAATCGAAGTCGAAGTCCGGCGCGGAGGGCACGCAGGCGACGCCCGGCAGCGGGCCGGCGCGCACGTCGAACGCGGCGCTCGCAGCGGCACCGCTGGTGCCGGTCACGGCGAAGGCCGGCACGCTCGAGTTCTCGCTCGACCTGCCGATGTCGCTGCTCCAGCCCCCCGAGACCGGCGGCGACTACGTCACGTGGGAGGTCCAGCAGGCGTGGACGGACACCCCGGGGTTCACGGTGCAGCTCCGACCGGCTCCCCTGCCGGCGCAGCACACCGGTGCCAGCGAGCCGTTCGGCAGCGACGCCGCCGAGCGCGCGATCGTCCGGGCGGAGCTGCTGCCCGAGGGCGGCTACCTGAACGTGGACCAGCGCAAGGACAAGAAGTACGTGATGGTCGAGGTCTGTCGGCCCGTCCCGAGCGGGCGGCTGTGCTGCACGGTGCAGCAACGGGCCAGCGAGCCGATCGCCGGCTTCGCGGAGCTCGTGGGGCTCGCGGAGAAGGTGTGCACGTCGATGAAGCCGAAGGCCTGAGCGCCCGCGGCCGATCCCGAGCGATCTCGCGGCTCTCGACGGAGATGACAGGGCCCGCCGGTATATTGTCCCCGCATGGTCGCACCGCGCACGGTCGTCGTCGTCAACCCGAAGTCGCAAGGCGGGCGGCTCGGTTCGCGATGGACCGAGCTCGCGGACACCATCGGCCGCGCGTTCCCGTTCGATGACGTGCAGACGACCGGGCCGGGCGACGCGACCCGGCTGACGCGCGAGGCGCTGAGCGCCGGCGCCGAGCGGGTCGTCGCGATCGGCGGCGACGGCACCGTCAACGAGGTGGTCAACGGGTTCTTCGACGAGCGCGGCACGCCGATCGCGCCGGAGGCCAGCTTCGGCCTGATCCCGTTCGGCACCGGCGGCGACTTTCGTCGCACGTTCGACCTCCCGACCGAGACCGCCGCGGCCGCCGCGGTGATCGCCGCGAACCACCGGCGCAAGATCGACGTCGGCAAGCTCGCCTTCCGCGCGACCGCCGGTGGGAGCGCGACGCGGATGTTCGCGAACATCGCGTCGTTCGGCGTGTCGGGCGTCGTCGATCGACTCGTCAACGAGAGCGGCAAGAAGCTCGGCCGGCTGTCGTTCCTGTGGGCGACCGCGCGCGCGACGCTGTCGTACACGAACCAGCGCGTGCAGCTCGTGTTCGACGGCAAGGACCGCGTCGAGGCCACGATCAACACGGTCGCCGTCGCGAACGGCCGCTACTTCGGCGGCGCGATGATGGTCGCGCCCCACGCCGAGGTCGATGACGGCGCGTTCGACGTCGTCTCGCTCGGCGACCTCGGCTTCCGCGATCTCCTGACGAGTGGCCGCCGGCTCTACAAGGGCACGCACCTCACGATGGACAAGGTGTCGACGCGGCGCGCGAAGGTCGTCGAGGCCGAGGCCATCGATCCGGGCGCCGTCATCGAGCTCGACATCGACGGCGAGAGTCCCGGCACCCTGCCCGCGCGCTTCGAGATCGTGCCGGCGGCGCTGTGGATGATCGTGCCAGGCGGCGGTCCGCAGGGCTGACGATGCTGCGCGCGGTGCATGGCAATCGCGTCGAGGATCTGTTCGCGGCGCTCGACGAGGCGTTGCCGCTAGCGGATCCGTTCGCGCCGGTCACGGTGATCGTCGGCAGCAAGCTCGTCGCGCGCTGGCTGTCGCGCGAGCTTGCCTTCACGCGCGGCATCGCGGCCGGGCTCGAGCTCGTCACGTTCGATGCCTTCGTCGAGGCGACGTGGGTGGATGCCGAGGCCCGCGCGGCCGGCCTGCAGCCGCTCGATCGCCGCCGGCTCGGAGCGGCCCTCGCGTCGGTGCTCGCCGATGACAGCGT
>JALZOI010000802.1 GCA_030857245.1 Myxococcota bacterium | reverse complement strand
CATCCGACGCGCGCTGGCGGACCGTCGTCTCGAGGACGTTGAGCGGGTCGGCCCCGCCGAGCTGGGTCCGTAACGCGGACATCCGTCCGCGAGCTTCGCGGAGCGCGTCGGCGACGTCCTCGGCGAACGCCGCGGCGAGCTCGCTGCGGCCGCCGAGCACGAGCGCGTCGAGCTCGACCAGCGACAGATCGCGGAGCCGCGTCGACAGCGCCTCGTCGAGCTCGACGGTCGGCCCGGCGCTGCTGGTCCCGCTGATCGCGCGCGCCCCGAGCTCGCTCGTCACTTGTCGCGGTCTCCGGGCGTGGTCTCGCTCGGCGGGGCGGCCCCGGGCTTGCCGGCCTCGAGGGCCTGCTGCTTCGCCGCCTTGGCCTCGGCCATCTTCGACTTGAGCTCCGAGAGCGGGTCGTTCGCGTCGGGCAGCGCGAGCTGGTCCGCGGCGCGCGAGGCCGCCAGGATCTTCGATTCCAGCTCGGCGCCGCCCGCCTGCTCGCCGCGCATCGCGGCGTCGACCTCGCTCTCGATCGACTCCTGGTCGATGCGGTCCTCCGCGGCCTGGAAGCGATCCCACACCGAGGTGTCGTTGCCGAACGCGTCGCCGCCCGACGAGCGCGCCGACGCGAGCTGCGTGGCGAGCGTGCCCTTGCGGAGCTTGAGCATCTGCAGCTTGGTCTCGAACTCCTTGCGGCTGCGGTTGAGCTGGATCGCGTAGCTCGCGGCCTCGTGCTTGTCGTGCTCGATCTTCGCGGCCTCGCTCTCGGCGTGCTTCTTCTCCTTGAGCGCCGTCCGCGCGGCTTCGTCGTCCCCGGCCCGCACCGCCATCATCGCGCGCTTCTCCCACTCGGCGGCCTTCGCCTTCTGGCGCTCCATGTCCGCGTCGAGCATCTTCGCGGTGGCCTTGTACGAGATCAGCTCGGCCATCGCCTTCTTGCGGCCCTCCTCGAGCTCGAGGATCGCCATCTCGACCTCCTTCGCGGGGCTGGTGGCCTTGTCGATCGCGGCGTTCGCCTTGCTCGAGATGCCGGTCTTGATCCTGGAGAAGATGCCCATGCGGGGAGATTAGCTCAGTCCTTGCCGAGGCCGTACTTGCGGTAGCGCTGTCGGAACTGGTCGTAGGTGATGCCGAGGAGCGCCGCGGCTTCCTTCTGCTTGAACCGGGTCCGCTCGAGCGCGTCGCGGCACAGCCACGCCTCGTACGAATCGACTCGCTCGTCGAGCGGCAGCCGCGGGTCGTCGGCGAACGAGGTCGCCGACGCGGCGGGCGCGCCGGCCTCGGGCGGCAGCGCGCCATCGACATCGGCGGCGGTCAGCACCTCGCCGGTCGCCATGTAGACCGCGCGCTCGACGATGTTCTTGAGCTCGCGCACGTTGCCCGGGTACTCGTACTGCGCGAACCGATCGAGCGCGCCGGCGCTGATCTCCTTGACCGTGATCCCGGCGACCTCCTGGCGGAACCGCGACAGGAAGTGCACCGCGAGCACCGGGACGTCCTCGAGCCGCTGCGCCAGCGACGGCAGCGTGATCACCTCGAAGGCGAGCCGGTCGTAGAGATCGCGGCGGAACTTGCCGTCGGTCATCGCCTGCTTGAGGTCGGCGTTGGTCGCGGCGATCACGCGGACGTTGACCTGGATCGACTCGTTCCCGGCGACCCGCTCGAAGCGCTGATACTCGAGGACCCGCAGCACCTTGGCCTGGAACTCGAGCGACATGTTCCCGATCTCGTCGAGGAACAGCGTCCCGCCATCGGCGAGCTCGAACTTGCCCTCCTTCTGCTTGGTCGCGCCGGTGAACGCGCCCTCCTCGTGACCGAACAGCTCGCTCTCGAGCAGGCTCTCGGCGACCGCGGCGCAGTTGATCGTGATGTACGGCTCCGAGGCGCGCGGCGACAGCGTGTGGATCGCGCGCGCGACGAGCTCCTTGCCGGTGCCGCGGGGGCCGAGCACGAGCACCGGGCGCGGCAGCGGCGCGACCTTCTCGATCTTCGTCATCACCGTGCGCACGGCCTGCGAGTCGCCGACGATCTGCCAGCGCCGGCCGGCGGCCTTGCGGAGCCGCTCGTTCGTCGCCCGCAGCTCGCGATTCTCCTCCTCGAGGCGCCGGCGATCGAGCGCGTGCTGGAGGATGCGCTCGACCTTCTCGACGGAGATCTCCAGCTTGTCCTCGAGGTACGGGTCCTTCGTGATGAAGTCGACGGCGCCCGCCTTCACCGCGGCCACGGCGTCATCGATCGTGCCGTGACCGGTCAGGATGATGATCGGCAGATCGGGCAGCCGGGCGCGCATGCCCCGGCAGATCTCGATGCCGCTGCGGCGGTTGGGCCCGAGGTCGAGGTCGAGCACCGCGAGATCGGCCTCGTTGCTGGCGAGCCACTGGATCGCGTCCTCGCCGTCATCGAAGCTGACGACGTGCGAGCCGCGGGCGCGGAACACCTCGCCGAGCAGGCGGCGCACCTCGGCCTGATCGTCGACGCAGATGATCGTCCCGATCGTCATGGCGCGCGCTCCGCCACGGTCCACAGCGGCAGCGACGACAGCCCCGTCTTGTCGGTCGGCAGCGTGATCGTGATCGTGGTGCCCCGCCCTTCCTCCGAGTCGACGGTGATGCGGCCGTGGTGCGCGGCGACCACGCGCTCGGCGATCGCCAGCCCGACGCCCGAGCCGGTCTCCTTGGTCGTGAAGCCCGGCACGAACAGCCGCCCGAGGTGCGAGCGCGGGATGCCCGGCCCGGTGTCGGCGACCACCACCTCGACGATCGGCGCGGTGGCGCCACCCGGGGCCGAGACCGCGCGGACGCGAACGTGGACCTCGCCGCCGGCCGGGCCGCACGCCTCGGCGGCGTTGGAGATCACGTTGAGCAGCGCCTCGCGCAGCAGCATGCGATCGCCGCGGATGTCGGGGAGCGCCGCCGCGGTGTCGAGCGCGATCGGCACGTGCTGCGTGCGCGCCTGCGCCGACACCACGACCTCGTGGAGCAGCGGCGAGATCGCGACGAGCTCGACGGACGGGGTCGGCGCCTGCATGGACCGCAGGTACTGGGCCCACTCCTCGTAGAGCGAGGTGACGTCGGTCTCGAGGTCGCGCAGCCGATCGTGCAGATCACCGTCGCCCGACAGCTTGCGTGCCGACCGCGTGCGCGCGCCGATGATCCCGAGGAGGTTCTTGACGCGATGGCCGTGCGCGTAGACGCCGGCGAGCACGTCGTGGCGCGCCACCTCCGCCGTGGCCGTGACGAGCCGCGGCGCGACGCCACCC
>JALZOI010000801.1 GCA_030857245.1 Myxococcota bacterium | reverse complement strand
GGCAGCCGCCCGGCCCGCCGCAGCAGGGCTACGGTCAGCCGCCGCACGGCCAGCCGCCGGCCTATGGCCAGCCACCCGGTCAGCCGCCGCAGGGTTATGGCCAGCCACCCGGTCAGCCGCCGCAGGGGTATGGCCAGCCGCCGCCGGGCTTCGGCCAGCAGCCCGCCGGTTATCCCGTGCCCCAGGCGCCGCAACCCGGTGGCTACGGTCAGCCGCAGCAGGGTTTCGGTCAGCAGCCGCAGCAGCCGTACGGTCAGCCGGTCGGTCAGGCGCCGCAGCAGCCCGGCTATCCGCAGGCCCAGCAGGGCTTCGGCGCTCCGCAGCAGGACATGCCGGGGCCGCTCGACGATCTCGCGCGCAAGATCCCGGGCTCCGCGCCGGGCACGATCTTCGGCTTCCCGGTCTCGCGGCTTCGCGATCCCACGCTGCAGCGCAAGATCCTGTTCCTCGCCGGCGTCGCCCTGATCGCCTCGATCGTCATCCCGATCATGACGAAGCCGGCGCTGATGTTCGTGTTCTCGAGCGGCGTCCCGAAGTGGGACGGCCTGATCTGGCCGATCATCGCCGGTGGTGCGTACCTGCTCGTCGCGGCGGCTCCGGCCGACATCCGCGCGAAGGTGCCGCCCGCGGTCCTCCAGTGGATCCCGTTCGCGGTGGCCTTCGCCGGGATCTTCATGTCAGCGGGCATGACGCGCGGCGGTGACTCGCTCTACATGCTCGGTTACGCGGTGCTCGTGTTCGGTCTGCTCGCCCGGATCGCCCAGCCGCAGGACCAGATCGCGCGCATCGTGATCGCGGTCGGCGCGGGCATGATGATCCCGGGGTTCTTCGACTTCCTGAGCTTCACGTTCAAGTTCAGCTTCCACGGCGGCGCGCTGCTCACGGTGATGTACCTGCTGAAGTTCGTGGTCACGCTCGTCGCGATCGCCTGCATCCTGTTCGTGGTGCCGCCGCAGAAGCTGCCACCGGCACTGCAGGCCGTGGACGCGCTCGGTCCGCTGTTCGCCGCGGTGCTGATCCTGTGGTTGCCGCTCGAGATCATCCTGATGGGTCTCGGCTACCTCGTGCACGGTGGTGCGGGGGTCGATGCGATCCTGCTGATGCTCCACATGCTGATCCGGATCGTCGCGTTCTTCGGCGTGCTGATGATGGCCGCACCCGCGGCCTACGAAGAGGCGATGAAGATGCTCAAGAAGGGCCCCTCGAACCCGCCGCCGCCGGCCGCTGGTGGCTACCCGCCGCCGGGTGGTGGTGGCTATCCGCCGCCGGGCGGTGGGGGCTACCCGCCGCCGCAGGGCGGAGGGTACCCGCCGCCGGGTGGTGGCTATCCGCCGCCCCAGGGCGGGCAGGGTGGCTGGGGCCAGTGACCTGCTGACGTCAGCGATCGCTGAGCGCTGATCGAACCGCCGCTGCGCCGCGAGGCCAGCGGCGGTCTTGCGTCCGGACCGTGACCGCCGCAGCGGGGCCTTCGCCGCCCGCCGCCGCCGTCGCGCGCGTGCTCCGGTGCTACCCTGGCGGCATGGGTGAACGTGGCCTCGAGTTCAAGGTCGGTCTCCTGATCCTGGTCTCGAGCGCGATCCTCGTCACCTTCATCTTCGTGCTCGGCAACTTCTCGCTGCGCTCGGGCTTCAACCTCTACGTCGACTTCGACTACGTCGGCTCGCTGCAGGCCGGCGCCCCGATCAAGGTGTCGGGGATCAAGGTCGGCAAGGTCTCGAACATCGAGTTCCTCGGCGGCAAAGTCGATCCGACCACCAAGCAGCGCGTGCAGGTGCGGGTCACCGCGTGGGTCGAGGACCGCGCCCGCGAGAGCATCCGCAGCGACGCCGAGTTCTTCATCAACACCGCCGGCGTGCTCGGGGAGCAGTACCTCGAGATCGTGCCGGGCAGGAACTGGGAGCAGCCGCCGATCGCGCCCGGCACCATCGTGTTCGACGATGCCCAGGTCCACGATCCGCCGCGCACCGATCTCGTGGTGGCGCGGCTCTATGACGTGCTCGAGGGCGTGTCGTCCGTGCTGCGCGACGAGCGCGAAGCGATCAAGAGCCTGTTCAAGAACGGCGCGCAGGCGGTCGCCGAGGTCAACACCCTGCTCGTCGAGAACCGCGAGCAGCTCGGCACGCTGATCGGCGAGGGTGCGCTGCTCGCGAAGGAAGCGAAGATCACGCTCGGCAAGGTCAACCACGGGCTCGGCGACGGCCGGGCCGTCACGACGCTGCTCGCCGATGCCAGCTCGACGCTGCGCACCGCGAACACCACGATGACCACGCTGACGCCTGCCGCGTCGGCGCTGATGACGGACGCCACGCGCGTCACCGGCATCATCACCGAGCAGCGCATCGATCGAGCGATCAGCGCCGCCGACAAGGCCGCGGTGGCCGCCGGCCAGGCGGGTGGGCTGATCGACAACGTCAACGGGCTGGTCACTGACCTCCGCGCCGGCAAGGGGACGGCGGGCGCGCTGCTGTCGCGCGACGAGCTCTACAGCGACCTGCGCGAGCTGATCCGCGACCTCAAGCGCAATCCCTGGAAGTTCTTCTGGAAGGAGTAGCGGCGTGCTCGTCCTCGACGATCGCCTGACGCGCCGGGTCGGTGCGGTGACGCTGCTGCTGCTCGCGGGCGCGGTCGGGTTCGTCGTGTTCATCTACGATCAGATCGAGTGGCGCCGCCACGTCCGGATCGGCGTGTACTTCCACGACACCGGCGGGTTGCGCGAGGGGGCGCCGCTCGTCGTCGGCGGGCGCGAGATCGGGACGATCGAGACGGTCGCGCTCGCGCCGCGCGACGTGCAAGGCCCGCTGGGCGGCGACGAGGGCGTGGTCGTCACCGTCGCGATCCCTGCTCGCGAGGCGGCGCGCGTCACGCGGGGCGGCGACGTGTTCGTGACGTCCCGTGGTCCGCTCGGTGCCCGCTACCTCGAGATCGGGCCGGCGGCGACCGCGGGGCCGTCGCTCGCGGAGGATCCGCGGCCGCTGCTCGGGCGCGATCCGCCGAGCATCGATCGCGTGCTGCAGCGGACGTGGGACAACCTCACCGTCGCGCGGGTGTTCGGCGAGGCGGTCGGCCCCGAGCTGGCGCTGCTGCGCGTCCGGATCGCGGAGCTCGGCGCCACGCTCGACGGGCTCGTCCCGAACGTCGCCGGGATGGCGAGCCTCGGCCTCGAGGTCACGCAGCTGGTCGCGGAGGCGCGCCGGCTCCGGGACGTCTCGCTCGGCGGCGAGCCCGGCCTCGCCCAGCTGGCGGCGGTG
>JALZOI010000204.1 GCA_030857245.1 Myxococcota bacterium | reverse complement strand
GCGGGTGGCAGCGTGCCGGGCGGCTCACCGCAGACACCGAGTGTCACCGGCTCGGCCGCGATCGGCGGCGGCGCGGGGGTCGATGTCCACGGCTCGTCGTCGGTGTCGTCGAGCGCGGGCGTGGGCTCGTCGGCCGACAGCGTGACCGGCGCGCCGGGCGATGCGACGCAGCAGCTCGCAGACGCGCAGTTCCAGGGCAGCACGACCTCGGCCGAGGCGGGCATCTATCGCGGCGTCGGTCCCGACGGCAAGGCCGTCGTGAAGGGCGGCGCGCAGGGCGTCAGCGAGCGCAACCTGCCGGGCGAGTCGGACGTCGATCAGGGCGCCCGCGAGCTCGAGAACGTCGAGCGTGGCCAGGCGTTCGAGGCCCGCGGCGAGGGTCGCGTCCAGCAGGGCGCCGCCGTCGACGCGACCGGCTATCGGGATCCGGTGAGCGAGGCAGGCCGCGCCGAGCAGCTCGAGCTCAACCAGCGCGATCGAGTCGCCGCGCACGCGAACGCCGGGACCGAGCCCGTCGATCGAGCCCGCCGCACCGCGGCGGACCCGGGGAGCGCGGCGTCGGCCGAGGTGGGCACGCGCGCCGGTGTCGATCCGACGGCCACGCGTGCGGAGGTCGATGCGGTCCAGGGCGCCGCCGACGATCCGAGCGGCGCCGTCCGGGAGCGCGCGCAGTCGCGGATCGCCGACGAGAAGCGCGACGCGGCGGGCTCCGCGAAGGTGGATGTCGGTGTGTCGGGGTCAGGTTCGGCGTCGGCGTCGACGTCGACGACGAAGCCCGGCGACAAGAAGTAAGCGTCGCAACGCGTGCCCCGAGCAACCCGCAGCGCGGGTGGCAGGGAGCCGAGAACCTCGAGCGCGAGCGTCAGGAACGGGTGACCCGCGAGCGAACGGGGGGGCGTGCGACGCGCGCCCGAGCGAGCCGAAGCACCGTGGAGGCGAGAATTGAACCGCCGTGCGTTGACCCGCGACGGGCATGTTTCTACGATTCACCTTCGTTCGAAGGGGTCGAAACGAAAGGACTCTCGCCGGTGGACGAGGAAGCTGCTGTTGCGTGGCAAGACGTTCTGGATGCGGTCAGTGCGGGGCGCCCGAGTGAAGCGGGCTGCCCGTTCTGTCATCACCGTCCGTTGACGATCGAGGAGGTCGAGTTCTCGACCCGGATCTCGTGCAGCAAGTGCAAGAAGTTCATCCAGGGTCGCTTCTCGTGAGCGATCGAGTCGCGCAGTAGCAGCACGCTCACGACACATCACGATGGCAAACGATCGCGACTTCCTCGGCAAGGGCCTCCGGTTCCCCGTCTCCGTCAACCTCAACGGTGGCGTGTCGAGCTCGGTGCTCGAGGAGAATGTGCGGCAATCGATCTTCATCATCCTCGGCACGGCGCCCGGCGAGCGGATCAACCGCGCCGAGTTCGGCTGCCGCATCCACGACCTGATGTTCGCGCCGAACAACGACATCACGGCGGCGCGCGCCGAGGTGTACTGCGAGGAAGCGATCTACAAGTACGAGCCGCGGATCGAGAAGTTGATCTGTCGCGCGCTGCCGAACCCCGATCAGGCGAACCGGCTCGACATCCGGATCGAGTACGTGATCGCCGGCAAGAACGACAAGCGGAACCTCGTGTTCCCGTTCTATCTGCGCAACGAAGAGGACGACGAGTCGGGTCCTCCGAAGGGCGCGATCGGCGCCTGATCTCCGATCTCCACGAGTGAACCCACGACCATGATCCCACCGCCGAAGCTCGACGACCGCACCTTCCACGACATCGTCGAGGAAGCCATCTCGATGATCCCGCGATACTCGCCGGAGTGGACGAACCACAATCCGTCGGACCCGGGGATCACGCTGATCGAGCTCGCCGCGTGGATGACGGACCTGCTGATCTACCGGCTCAACCAGGTCCCCGACAAGAACTACGTCGCGTTCCTGAATTTGCTGGGGATCAAGCTGCGGCCCCCGCGCGCGTCGAAGGCGCTGACGCGGTTCACCCTCGTCGATGCCGCGACCAAGCAGCGCGTGCCCCGCGGCACGCAGGTGTCGACCCCGCAAGCGACCGAGGAGCACACCGTCACGTTCGAGACCGCGCGCGACTGCGTGGTCACCAAGGCGATTCCGGATCGCTGCTTCTCGTATTACGACGAGGCGTACTCCGAGAACAGCCGCTACATCGACCCGGCGCCCGGCAACGAGGGCGCGTTCGAGGTGTTCGCGGGCGCGCAGCGCATCGAGCGCTACATCTACCTGTCGGACCCTCGGTTCGCGAACACCGGCGAAGCGGCGCTGCTTCGCATCTACCTCGGTACCCCCGAGCACGGCGGCCGCGATCTCGCGCGCCTGCTCGAGTGGGAGTACTGGGAGGGCACGCGGTGGCGCGAGCTCGAGGCTTCGTCGATCGACGTCGATCGTGGTGAGGTCGCGTTCCTCGGCCCGCTCCGGTTCGAGACCACGACCGTCAACCACATCGAGGGGCTGTGGATGCGCGGCCGGCTGGCCGAGGTCCCGGAGTCGCCGGACGACACCGAGATCGACACGATCCGCGCCCGCGTCGAAGTGGTGGGCGAGGGCCTGCTGCCGACCCACGCGTACGCGAACCTCGACAACAACGCGTTCCTCGCGCTCGACCTCGGCAAGAACATCTATCCGTTCGGGAAAGAGCCGAAGATCGACAACATCCTCTACCTCGCTTGCGAGGAGCTGCTGCAGACGGCCGACGCATACATCACGATCGAGATGTTGCTCGCGGACTCCAGCGTGGTCCCCCGGCCGAACCCGAGCGAGCAGCTCGTGCTCGCGTTCGAGTACTGGGATGGCAAGCGGTGGCGCCACCTCGGTCGCTCGGCGCCGCGCGGCGCGCTGCCGGGAGCCGGCGACGAGCTCGGATTCCACGACGACACCAAGGCGCTCTCGCA
This sequence comes from Myxococcota bacterium, assembly GCA_030857245.1. Lineage (GTDB taxonomy): Bacteria > Myxococcota_A > Polyangia > Haliangiales > Haliangiaceae > JABFXX01. The sequence goes on along the minus strand of JALZOI010000204.1, from coordinate 7,786 downwards.
GTCCGGCACGATCAGCTTCCGGCGGCCGAAGGACATGGCCGAGGTCGAGATCAACGGCGTCGGCGCGCGCTGGGTGCGCGTCCGGATCGAGAAGGGTGACTTCGGCGAGCAGGGCTCGTACACGCTCGAGGCTGACAAGTGGCTGTTCAAGGACGAGCGCCCGCTGCGGCCGCCCGCACTGCGCTCGCTGACGTTCCGGTATCGCGAGGACTATCGCGACGTCCGCCACGCCCTCGCGTTCAACGACTTCCAGTACACGGACGTCACCGAGGTCGCGCGCACCGAGTTCACGATCTTCCAGCCGTTCGACGCCAAGCCCGACGAGTCGCCGGCGCTGTACCTTGGCTTCACCGCCAAGCCGCCGAACGATCCGCTCGGGCTCTACTTCCACCTCGACGAGGAGCTCGGCCTCGGTGCCGTGCCGACCGACGAGGCCGAGGTCGCGACGACGGAGCTCGCGAAGTACGAGACGATGCGGCGCCAGGCCTGGGAGACCGGCCAGCGGGTCGTCTGGGAGTACTGGGACGGGCGCGAGTGGGAGCCCCTGGCGGTCGACGACGAGACCCACGGCTTCACCAGCTCCGGGTTCGCCTTCTTCATCGCGCCCGACGACTGGATGGCGTCGAGCAAGTTCACCGAGGAGCGCTACTGGTTGCGCGCGCGGCTCGAGCAGGGCGGGTACGTCAAGCCGCCTCGCATCCGCATGGTCGTCACGAACGCGATCGATGCGTACAACCAGGAGACGATCCGCAACGAGACGCTCGGCAGCTCCGACGGCTCGCCGATGCAGCACTTCAAGTTCCTGCGCGGCCCGCTGCTCGACGAGGAGATCGTCGAGATCAAGGAGCGCCAGCGGCCGGCGGCCGAGGACATCGCTGACCTCGGGCCGGATCCGTGGCGCCCCGTCGAGCCCGAGAACCCGCAGAACAACGAGGTCTGGGTCCGCTACAAGCGCGTCGAGAGCTTCTTCGCGTCGGGCCCGCGCAGCCGTCACTTCCTGCTCGACTACGTGACCGGCGTGATCACGTTCGGGGATGGTCGGCGCGGCGTGGTGCCGCCCGAGGGCAAGAACACCATCATCGCGACGTCGTACCGGATCGGTGGCGGCTCGCTCGGCAACGTCAACGCGCACACGCTGACGTCGCTCGGTCGCGCGCTCGCCTACGTCGACTCCGTGACGAACCCGCTGCAGGCCACGGGCGGCGCCGATCGCGAGACGATCGACGAGGCCAAGAGTCGTGCGCCGTACACGATCAAGAGCCGGGATCGCGCGGTCACCTCCGAGGACTACGAGATGCTGGCGCTCCGGGCATCGACCACGCTCGCGCGCGCTCGCTGCGTTCCCGATCGCAGCAACCGCGGACACGTGACGCTCGCGCTCGTGCCGAAGGGCGAGCTCCGCGGCGAGGAGCTGACGCGGCGGCTCGTGCCGTCGAACGAGGTGCTGCGGTTCGTCAAGCGCTACCTCGACGAGCGCAAGCTGGTCGGCACCGTGCTCAACGTGGTCCGGCCTCGCTACAAGGACCTGTCGCTGCGGGTGGTGCTGATCCGGCGCTCCGTCGGGACCTCCGACCGGCTGCGCAAGGACATCGAGATGAAGGTGCGGCGGAACCTGCACGCGCTGATCGGCGGCAAGGACGGCAAGGGCTGGGAGTTTGGTCGCCCGGTCCTCAAGGCCGAGCTGATCCACCTCGTCGAGGGCGTGCCGGGCGTCGAGGGCGTGGATGCCGTCGAGATCCGCGACGAGTATCGCAACGTCACGGTCGAGCATCTGCGCCTGGACGAGGACGAGCTCCCGTTCCTGGTGCACGTGCACGTCGCGGAGAAGGTCCGCGACGACATCAAGTAGCCATGGCGACGGAGCTCCTCAATCGCCGCGTCGTGCGGGTCCCCGATGTCGTCGGGCGGCCGCTCAACAAGGCGCACATCGTCCTCGAGGACGCCGGTCTCGCGAAGATCGTGACGCTGTATCGCGAGAGCTACGAGGATCGCGACACCGTCCTCGAGCAGCGTCCGGCGCGCGGCCAGATGGTCTACGAGGGCACCGAGGTCACGATCTGGGTGGCGCGGCGCGGCTACCTCGAGAACCTGCCCGCGATCTACCGGCGCTCGGATGCCGTTGGTCGCAACCTGGTGCGCGACCTGTGCTTCCTGTTCGAGCACATGTTCGACTCCGTCGAGGTCAACCTCACCGACGGCTGGCGGTTCTACGACCCGCACGTCGCGCCGCAGGACTTCCTCGACTGGCTCGCCGGCTGGACGGCCTTCACCGTCGATCTCGACTGGCCCGAGACCGAGAAGCGCGCGCTGATCAAGCGTGCCGTCGACCTCTACCGGATCCGCGGCACCAAGCGGGGCCTGGCCCTGTTCCTCATGCTGTTCACGGGCAACGAGCCCGACATCGAGGAGAACACCTGGCCGTTCAAGGGCTTCCGCGTCGAGGCCGATGGCGCCGAGACCGGCGCCCGCGTCGCGATCGATTCGGTGATCCTCCCGCCCGTCGATCTCGCGCACTGCTTCGTCGTGACGATGCCGATCAAGTTCGAGACCGTCACGCCCGATACCGTGATCCGGATCCATCAGATCATCCAGATGGAGAAGCCGGCGCACACCAACTACTACCTGCGGTTTGCCGAGGAGAAGGGCGACGTGGAGCTTCGCGAGTTCTTCGCGATCGGCCTGCGCTCCGGCATCGGTATCGGTGCAGAAGTCGTCCAGACCCTGGACGACGAAGAGTCAGCGAAGCCCGAGGACAAGGCATGAGCGAGAACCAGCAACAGGGATTCAAGCGCATCAACTTCTTCAAGGGGTTCCTGACCACCGAGAAGGACTGGAACGACGCCGAGCGCTACCACATCGACAAGCGCCGGCTGCACAACAAGATGCTGCACTCGGCCGGCATCGTCTACGGCTACGCCGGCGACCTCAAGGTCACCGCCCGCGCGCGTGGCGACCTCTCCGTCGAGGTCCAGCCGGGCTACGCGATCGACGGCATGGGCAACGACCTCATGATCTTCGACGCCGCAATCCGCAACATCAACCTCGAGGAGCTCCGGCTCCCGCAGACCGTCTACATCGTGCTGCGCTACCACGAGGAGCTCACCGACTTCATCGCGTACAAGGAGAACCTCGAGTACAAGGGCCATCGCCGCGTCCTCGAGTCGTGTCGCGTCGAGCTCTCGAAGACCGAACCCGATGTGTCGCGCGAGGTCGAGCTCGCCCGGATCTACCTGGAGAAGGGCGTCAACCGCGTGCGCGACGCGCGCGATCCGGCCGACCCCAAGGCCAACGAGATCGACATGCGGTACACGCCGCACGGCGGCATGTGCGGCTCGTCGCTGCCGCCGCACCTGCGGCTGCGCATGGAGATGCTGCTGAACCAGGTCCGGCGCGGCGCGCTCGAGTACACGCGGCGCGGCGTGATCGCCGCCCACGACGTCGTGCAGGCCTGCAACACGGCGCTGATGCTGCTCTACGCGAACCTGCTGGATCTGCGGAACATCTTCGACATCTTCAAGTTGATCATCGAGTGCGAGGGCGAGCTGGCCCTCGACGTCGACGTCCATCACCCGACGATCGCGCAGAAGAAGGAGTTCAGCGAGTACCGGCGCCAGGTCGAGATCCTTCGGGGCTTGCTCGCCGAGGGCAAGAACAACATGGACGCCTACATGAATCTGCTGGCGTACCAGGCGAAGTGCGCCGAGATCGCGCTGTCGGCCGTCGCCGGCGAGAAGGCGATGATCGTCGCGCCCGAGGAGAAGAAGGACGTCGCGAAGGCGATCAACATCAACGACTGGGACGCGGTGAAGGTGATGCCGCAGCCCAAGCCGTCGATGGAGCTCGAGGGCACGACGTGGGTGCTGGTCGACGAGATCGAGATCCTCAACAAGGAATCCGAGGACAAGCACATCTTCACGATCAAGGAGGCCAAGGACTCGTATCGCTCGCGCCAGAAGCTCAAGTATCCCGATGGCACCACCGTCGAGGACACCGGCCGGGCGCACGTCGATGGCTTCAGCGAGTTCAAGGTGATGAACATCACCGCCGGGCGTCCGGTGGTCGTGCTGCGCCGGATGGACTACGTGTACGGTGACTACGAGCTCGAGATGGCCGTCAACGGCAAGAAGGTCGCCGTCGTGTCGTGCGTCGGCACCGACCGCGTCCACCGCTGGCGCAACTGGCCGGCGATGATCCCGGCCGAGGCCGTCACCGACGCGACGATGACGGTCCGCCAGCAGTCGATCACCGCGGGTCGCGACATCAACATGTTCCACATCTGGGTCTATCAACCGAAGTAGGCGGCCATGGGGTGCGGCCCGGACCCGCCCCGCCAACAAGCACGGCGATGCTCGGGGCGCGCGTGTTAGGCTACGGCCGCGCCGGGGTGTGCGCACCGAGGGGATGAATCCGTGTTTCTCAAGTACTTCGAATTCATCTTTGCCCCGTTCCGCGCGATCAATAACAAGATCGTCGGCGTCAAGAACATCAAGGGCAACATCAAGGTCGACGTCAACCGCTCGAAGATGTTGGCGAATCGCGGCAAGAACTTCGCGGGTAAGGTCGGTGGCTACAACCAGCAGCTCAACGAAGCTGGCGGTCAACAGGGAGCTCAAGCGATGCAGCAACCAGGAATGCCGGGCGCACCAGGAATGCCCGGCGCACCCGGCATGCCCAGTAACCCCGGCGCACCCGGGATGCCCGGCGCACCGGGGATGCCGAGCCCGAATCCCCCCGTCCGCTCGACGGGGTTCTGGATCTTCAAGAAGAAGTTCTGCACGCAGTGCGAGCAGCAACTCGATACGAGCTGGGACCAGTGCCCGTACTGCGCGCAGATCGCGCAGCAGGCCGCGATCCCACCCGCGCAGCGTCAGGCGATGAAGACCCAGGCGTTCGTGATGGACGCGACGGGCGGCCCGGGCAGCATGCAGCTGCTCGGGTGGATCGTGCCGCTCCAGGGCGCGCAGCGAGGCGAGCTGTTCACGCTGTCGCCGACGACCTCGATCGGCACCGACCCGAAGTGCACGCTGATCTTGAACGACAAGTTCATGTCGTCCAAGCACGCCGAGATCAAGGCCGAGAACGGCGTCTGGGTGCTCCGTGACTCCGGCTCGACCAACGGGACGTACGTCAACAACCGGCGCGTCGATCGGCACGAGCTGGTCGATAACGACTTCATCAAGTTCGGCAGCGCCATGCTGAAGTTCAAGAGCCTATGAGCACCAGACAGGGCACCCGACAATCGCACTGCTGCAGGTGGGTGTGGCTCGTCGTGCTCGCGGCGATGACGCTGTCCACGGTGACCACGCAGGTCGCCCACGCCGACGAGCTCAAGGTTCACCTCCAGGTCAAGCCGGCCGATCCTGCCGATCCGAAGCAGAAGGGCAACGCGCCGCAGGTCGAGGCGACGATCATCGGCGGCCCGAACGTCCCGCTCGACAAGTTCTCGATCACCGAGGCTGGCACCAAGACCCCGGTCACGCTCAAGGCGGTCTCGAAGCGCGATTACACCGAGGGCACCGACACGATCGCGATCGCGCTCGTCATCAACGGCCAGGAGATCTGGATCGGCAATGACGAAGTCGAGACCGACGAGGCGGCCAAGTACACCGGCGTGCTCAAGAACCTGACGTCGGCGATCGATCGGCTCAAGCTCGGCGAGGCGGGGCCGCCCGGCTCGCGCGGGCTCGTCATCTCGTACTCCACCGGTGCCGAGATCAAGGTGCCGATGAGCCCGCTCAAGGAGATCACGGGCGGCGCGCTCGGCGGGCAGAAGGACTATCGCGGCAAGCTCGGCACCGACATGGTGCAGGGCATCACGCTCGGGCTCGCGGAGCTCGGCAAGGCCTCGACGGTTCGCAAGGCGCTGATCGTCGTCGGCGACGGCAACGACAGCAACAACGACGCGGCGAAGAGCCAGCTCGTCGACCTGAAGAAGCAGGCGGCGAAGCAGAACATCGATCTGTTCGCCGTCATCTACAAGTCGCAGATCTCGCTCGAGGGCAACGTCATCACGACGATGATCCCGGGCGCGAAGACCGTGAACTCGATCGAGGGCATCGCCTCGGAGATGAGCGGCATCATCGAGCGCATGAAGGACCGCTACTACCTGGTCTTTCCGGGCTACGACAAGAAGCTCAAGGCCGGGCTCACGTGGGACGGCAAGGAGCACGACATCATCGTCAAGATCGACCAGAAGGAGCTCGAGCCGTTCACGCTCGCGCTGCAGCCGCCGTGGAGCGTGAAGACCGCCGGCGGCTTCCCGTGGCTCGTGCTGATCCTGGTGCTCGTCGGCCTGCTCGTGGTGATCCTGATCGGCGTCAAGGTGTTCAGCGCCAAGCCGGAGCCCTCGCCGATGCCGATGCCGGTGGTCGCCGCGCCGCTGCCGGAGGCACCGCCCAAGCCGGCGGGGCCGATGAAGACCGTGATGATCGGGGCAGGTGGCGACGAAGGTGGCTTCCCGATCGTCGGGTGGCTCGTGCCGCTCAACGGCGCGCACGCCTACCAGACGTTCCGGCTGCGCTCCGGCGGCACCAAGATCGGCACCGCGCCGCCGTCCGACATCGTCGTCAACGACGGGTTCATGAGCACGGACCACTGCACGATCAACTGCTCACCCGCGGGGTTCACCCTGATCGATGGCGGCTCGACGAATGGCTGCTATGTCAACGATCGCAAGGTCGCCAAGCAGGAGCTCGTCGACAACGACATGCTCACGCTCGGCAAGACGAACTTCAAGTTCAAGTCCATCAACTAGTCCATCACCTCGGCAGCTCGAAGGTAGTTCTTGTCCACTGGTGCGCTGATCGCGATCATCGTCGTCGCTGCGCTGTTCGTGCTGATCGTCCTCGGGGTGATCGCCAAGCAGAACAGCGCGCCGAAGAGCCAGAAGGTCTGCGGCGGGTGTCGGCGCGTGATGTTGCCGGTCTGGACGAAGTGCCTGTTCTGCGGCTGGGCGCCGGCGGCCCGCCTCGAGTTCATCCTCGGACCGATGGCGAACCAGACCCTGGCGCTCAACGAGGAGGTCACGACGATCGGCTCGGTGGCCGGGAACACGGTCGTGCTCGCGGATCCCGCGGTCTCACGCAAGCACGCGGGCATCCGCAAGCTCGACGGCAACACCTACGAGCTCGCGGACCTGGGCTCCACGAACGGGATCTACGTGAACGGCCACAAGGTGCCGAAGAAGACCCTGGAGCCGGGGGACATCATCCGCGTCGGGAACACCGAGGCCATCTTCAAGCGCGAGTGAGCCGGCGGGCTGGCGTCGGGGTCGGGCGCCCGGTACCATCCGCTACTACGCAATGGCACGCCTCCTGTTCCGGGACAGCCAGGGCCGCGAGGGAACGGTCGAGCTGTCGCCGACCGAGACCGTCTACGTCGGTCGTGGACTCGAATGCGCGATCCGCACCGACGACGGAATGGTGTCGCGCCGGCATTCGCAGATCCGCATGGAAGGGGGCCGGTTCGTCGTCGAGGATCTCGGCAGCGCGAACGGCACGCACCTCAACAACACGCGCGTGCAGAAGCAGGCGCTCGGTCACGCCGACGTCGTGCAGTGCGGTTCGCTGGTCCTCCGCTTCATCGACGAGAACGCGGTCAACATCGTCCCGCAGCCACTCCAGCAGCCCTCCGCGGCACCGCCCGCGAAGAAGGGCGGCACGATGGTCCTCGAGCGCAACGACGCGCCGCCGCTGCCTGGCGGTGGCCCCGCGGGGGGCCTCGGCACCGCGCAGACCGGCTTCGGTGGTCCGGGGAGCGCGCCCGGAGGCGGCGGTGGGGTGCAGCC
>JALZOI010000800.1 GCA_030857245.1 Myxococcota bacterium | reverse complement strand
GAAGGAAGCCGGGCTGCGCTGGATGAACCCGCTGACGAGCAAGAGCCCGGTCTCGCTGCGCGCGCGCAACTTCGAGACCGCGAAGATCAAGGTCAACGACCTCGACGGCAACCCGATCGAGATCGGTGCGGTGATCGTGTGGCGGGTCGTCGACACCGCGCAGGCGACGTTCGACGTCGAGAACTTCACGAACTACGTCCACATCCAGGCCGAGAGCGCGATGCGCACGCTCGCGATGCACCACCCGTACGACGCGCACGATGACAACGTGATCAGCCTGCGAGGCCAGAGCGAGAAGGTCGCCGAGCAGCTGCGGCTCGAGGTCAACGAGCGGATCCACGCCGCGGGCTGCGAGGTCATCGACGCCCGGATCGCGCACCTCGCGTACTCCCCGGAGATCGCGCAGGCGATGCTCCAGCGCCAGCAGGCGGGCGCGATCATCGCGGCGCGGACGCTGATCGTCGAGGGTGCGGTCTCCATGGTCGAGCTCGCGCTCGTGCAGCTCTCGAAGCGCGGCATCGTCGAGCTCGATACCGAGCGCAAGGCGGCGATGGTGTCGAACCTGCTCGTCGTGCTGTGCGGCGAACGCTCGACCCAGCCCGTGATCAACGCCGGGTCTCTCTACTAGCGAGACCCTGCGTGTCCGAGCGCAAGCCGTTCTTGCTCCGCATCGATCCCGCGGTGCACGACGCCCTCCAGAAGTGGGCGGCCGATGATCTGCGCAGCCTCAATGCGCAGATCGAGTTCGTGCTGCGCGAGGCGCTCGCGCGCGCCGGCCGCATACCCCTGGAGCGTGACCGCAAGAAGCATCCCTATCGCTGACGGCCACGTGACCTGAAGCTCGCCTCGGGGACGCGCGTCGCGACGTTGCCAGGAGCGAGCGTCGGCTACCAGCCGACGCCGATCTCGAACGACACGAACGGCTGCACCGGGTTCGCGGGGACCACGAGCTTGTCGGCTCCGGCGAACGCGGCGACCCCCGCCGTCATCGAGGCAACCGCCTCGACGCCGGCTCCGAGCGGGACCAGCCACTGGCCCTGCACGACGGCCTCCGGGCCGGCGACCGAGCCGCGGTCCCGCGCATCGGGATCGCCGAACTTGAAGCCGGGGTGATCGACGCCGACCTGGAGCTCGGCGAACCCCGCACCCGCGCGGAGCTTGGCGACGCCGTGCGACGTGGTGCGCTCGAAGAACGCCCAGGTCGCCCGGAAGTGCGCCATCTCGCGGCCCGGATCGTTGTGGAGGATCGCCTGGCCGGTGCCGCAGCTCTCGATGCCGAAGCCGGCGATCACGCGAACGTCGAGGCAGATCGTCGGCCGGCCGGTGTCGTCGGTGGTCGCGCCCCCGAGCCGGAGGTTGATGCGGTTGGCCGTCGGGGCGGCCGGCTCGCGGCCTCCGGGCTCGAGTGACTCGCCACGGGCAGCGCCGGCGCCGACCGCGAACGGCGTCGCGCACAGGGTTCCGAGCACGAGCACGCGACGCACGAGCTGGGTGTAGCACGCACCTTGGCCGGGCCCGCGATCTCGCTCGTCACGGTCCTCGCCGCTTTCGCGATCCGGATGACGGCGCGCCCGAGGTACGATGCCGATGCAATGGGTAATGGCGATGACAAGAGCTCGCGCGCGACGGTGGAGCTGGATCGTGAGGTGCTCGCCCGGCTGACCCGGGACACCCGCCCGGGCCTGGCCGACGGGACCTCGCCACCACCGTCCGTCGCCGCGGCGGAGCCGGGTACGGACGCCGACCCATTCGCCGCCCGGAGCGCCGCCGCGGCCTCCGCCGAGCCGCCGCCGATCACGGCGCGGACCTCGACCGTGCACGATCCGCTGACGATGGCGCTGCTCGCCGAGGTCGCGCGGAGCTCGCGGACGATCGAGATCGATCTTGACGACATCGAGGCCGCCACCGTCGTCGACCGGCCCGAGCCGCATCCCCACACCCGCCGCCGCGGGTAGTAGCGCGCCGGCTATCGGCCGACGGCCGCGAGCAGCGAGCCGTCATCGATCATCGCGCGCACCGCCGCGATGTCGGGCGACAGCGGGCGGTCGACCATCATCGCCGGCACCTGCGCGCGGATCACGGCGTGGACCGCCTCGAGCGGCGCGGTCGTGCGGAGCGGGCGACGGAGGTCGAGGCCCTGCGCAGCGCACAGCAGCTCGATCGCGAGCACGGTGCGCACGTGGTCGTGGATCATCGCGAGCTTGAGCGCCGCCGTCGCGCCCATCGACACGTGATCCTCGCGGCCGGCCGACGACGGGATCGAGTCGACCGATGCGGGATGCGCGAGCACCTTGTTCTCCGAGACCAGGGCGGCGGCGCTGACCTGCGCGATCATGAAGCCGGAGTTGAGCCCGCTGTCGGGCGCGAGGAACGGGGGCAGGCCGCTCGACAGGTGCGGATTGACGAGCTGCTCGACGCGGCGCTCGCTGATGTTCGCGAGCTCCGCGACCGCGATCGCCGCGGCATCGAGCGCGATCGCGACCGGCTGCCCGTGGAAGTTGCCGCCGCTGATCATCTCGCCTTCACCGTCAGGGCCGTCAGGGCCGTCGAGGAAGACCAGCGGGTTGTCGGTCGAGGACGCCGCCTCGCGCTCGAGCACGGTGCGCGCGAAGCCGATCATGTCGCGGCTCGCCCCATGGACCTGCGGCATGCAGCGCAGCGAGTACGGGTCCTGGACCTTGCCGCAGTTGCGGTGCGAGTCCGCGATCTCCGAGCCGACGAGGAGCTCGCGGAGGAACGCGCCCACCGCGATCTGCCCGGGATGCGGACGCGCACCGAGCACGCGCGGATCGAAGGCGCGGACGGTGCCCTTGAGCGCCTCGAGCGACAGCGCGCCCGCGAGATCGGCGATCCGGCACGTGGTCTCGGCATCGAGGATCGCGAGCCCCCCGACCGCGGTCATGTGCTGCGTCCCGTTGAGCAGCGTCAGGCCTTCCTTGGCCTCGAGCTCGAGCGCCGGGATGTTCGCGCGCCGCAGCGCCTCCGCCGCGGGCAGCGTCTCGCCGCGATACTCGGCGAAGCCCTCGCCCATCATGCCGAGCGCGAGATGGGCGAGCGGCGCGAGATCACCGGATGCCCCGACCGAGCCCCGCGCCGGGATCACCGGATGCACGCCGGCCGCGAGCAACTCGCACAGGCGCTCGCAGCACACGACCCGGGCGCCGCTGCGACCGGTCGCGAGCACCGCGGCCCGGAGCAGCATCATCGCGCGCACGGCCTCGCGCGGCAGCGGTGCCCCCACGCCGGCGC
>JALZOI010000203.1 GCA_030857245.1 Myxococcota bacterium | reverse complement strand
GTGCTGTTCGGCGGCAGCTACGGGGCGCAGGTCGCGCGCGTCCTCGACGGCCTGGTGTGAGCGGCCGCGCGGCGTCGTCGCGCCGACGCCCGCGACGACGGTCGCGGTGCGTTGTCGCAGCGTCGACTATCAAGTCACCGTGAGACCGGGTGGTGCCGCGCACGCCGACGCGATAAGCATCGCCATGGCCGACTGCGAAGTGATCTCGCTCGCTGCTCAAGCTCTCGCGGATCGCGCGGTCGCCGCCGCCCGGGTCCTGACCCGGGGAGGCGCGGGCATCGACGAGCACCAGGTCGTCGTCGATCGCGTGGCCTACGTCGCGACCGAGGCCCGCGTGATCGCGGAGCTCGCGCGCGCGCCCGCCGAGCTGGCCGACATCGCACTCGTCGCCGCGGCCGAGCTCGCCGCCGGGATCCCGCACCGGCTCGCCCCGATCGCGCCGCTGCTCGACCTCGGCGAGCTGCGCTACGAGGCCGCCGCGGCGCGCGCGATCGCGACGGGGATCGCCCCCGCCGCGGTCGAGGCGATCGGCGTGGCGACGATCGCCGATGGCGGCCGCCGCACGTGGCCCCTCGACGAGATGCTCGGCGAGGTCCGGATCAACGTGCGCGCCTTCGCCGAGCGCGAGGTGATGCCGAACGCCGAGCACATCCATCGCCACGACGAGCTCGTCCCGGAGCGCTTCATCTCGGAGATGGCGAAGCTCGGCTACTTCGGCCTCTCGGTCCCCGAGAAGTACGGCGGGCACGAGATGGGCAACCTCGCCATGATCCTGACGACCGAGGAGCTGTCGCGCGCCTCGCTCGCCGCCGCTGGCTCGCTGATCACCCGCCCCGAGATCCTCGCGAAGGCGCTGATCGCGGGCGGGACCGAGGAGCAGAAGCAGCGCTGGTTGCCCGGGCTCGCCGCCGGCGAGGTGATGGCGGCGATCTCGGTGACCGAGCCCAACGTCGGCTCCGATGTCGCATCGGTGAGCTGCCGCGCCGAGCGCGCACCGGGCGGCTGGACCATCACCGGCGCCAAGGCGTGGTGCACGTTCGCCGGTCGCGCCGACGTCATCGCCCTGCTCGCCCGGACCGGGGCCCCGACCGACGGCGCCCGCGGCCTGACGCTGTTCATCGTGGAGAAGCCGCGGTTCGACGGCCACGAGCTCGCCGCGACCCAGCCGACCGGCGGCACGTTGACGGGCAAGGCGGATCGCACCCCGGGCTACCGCGGCATGCACTCGTTCACGCTGTCGTTCGACGGCTGGTTCGTCCCCGACGCCGGCGTGGTCGGGGGCGAGGCGGGGCTCGGGCGCGGGTTCGCCCTGCAGATGGCGGGGTTCGCCGCCGGCCGGCTGCAGACCGGCGGTCGGGCCTGTGGCGTGACCCAGGCGGCGGTCGAGCACACCGCCCGCTATGTCGCCGAGCGCAAGCAGTTCGGCCGGCCGATCGGCGACTACGGCCTCACCCGCTACCACCTCGGGCGGATGGCCAGCCGCCTCGTCGCGGCGCGCGCCATCACCTACGCTGCCGCGACCGCGATGGACGGCGACGAGCGGGCCGCGGCGCCCCTGGCGGCGATGGCGAAGCTGTTCGCCTGTGACGTCGCCGTCGAGGTCACCCAGCTCGGGCAGCTGCTCCACGGCGGCTGGGGCTACGCCGAGGAGTACCCGATCAGCCGCTGCGTGACGGACGCCCAGGTGCTCCCGATCTTCGAGGGAGTGAAGCCCATCCTCGCGCTGAAGGTCGTCGGCCGCGCGCTGCTCGCCACGTAGCCCCCCCGCTGCGGCGCCGTCGAGATCGCGGGTGGCGCGGGGGTCCGGGGGGCGCCGCCGACCGATACAACAGCGACCCCACACAGTTTCCTTTTCCCGAGGCGCCCACCTATGATGGGCGCCTCATGAGGAAACTTTATGCGTGGCTGGGGGCAGCCATGCTGGTGGTGTGCTGGTCGTCGTCGGCCTTCGCCGGCGATCCGCTGAAGCCCTACGTGGTGTTGATCCTCGACACCTCGGGCTCGATGAACGCCTCGACCGGATCGGGACCGCCGAGCTGCGGCGGCAACGACACCCGCCTCGAGCACGCGACGTGCGCGATCAATCGCATCACCAACAGCTACGGCGACATGGTGTTCGCGCTCGGGCGGTTCCGCGAGACCGTCGCCGGACCGGCGTCGGGCGCCACGTGCGACGCGAACGGCAACATCAACGGCAACCCGGGCGCAACGATCCCCACGCCGAGCGGCGGCGACCAGTGCGGCACCCAGGGCGTGTATTGCGGTAACTGCGACGAGAGCATCGGCCTCGGCGATGTGTGCAGCGCTAACTCCGCGTGCTTCTCGGGTACCTGTAGCGGTGGCCGCTGCGTCGGCGTCGGGACTTGCACCACCGCCGATCGCGAGCTCGAGATGCTTACCGGCCTCGTCGACGGCAACAACCAGCTCGCCGCCGGCGTGACCGATCGCCAGTGCACGGCGTGCTCGATGCCGACGGGCGGCGCGGTCACCACCGCCAACGAGATCTGGGGCGTCAGCCCGTTCACGTTCACGCCGCTCGCCGCCGTGCTCAACGGTGCGAAGGCGTACTGGCTCGGCGCGCCGCTCGCGAGCGATGGCACCACCGTGATCTGGCCGAGCAGCGCGCCCGGGTTCGCCCCGATCTTCAACGATCCCGAGAAGACCAAGTTCCTGCCGGCGGGCTGCAACTCGTCGCCGACGTGCACCACCAACTGCTGTGCATCGCAGTGCCGACCGTACATCACGATCCTGCTCACCGACGGGGAGGAGACGTGCACCTCGTTCAGCAACACGACGGCGGCCGCCTCCGCGTTGCTCCGGACCGACGTGCAAGGCCGGCGCTATCGCGTCGAGACCAAGCCGATCGGCTTCGGCATGGCGCCCGGTAACGCCCAGATCGAGGCGATCGCGCAGGCCGGCGGCGCGGCCAACCTGCCAGGCGCCAACGAGGGGTTCTACGCCTCCGACGAGGCCGGCCTGCAGCTCGCGATCTCGAGCATCCTGGCTGATGCGATCAAGACCGAGCGGTGCAACGGCGCGGACGATGACTGCGACGCGCTGATCGACGAGGACTTCCCGTCGGTCGGCACGGGCTGCACCAATGGTGCGAGCGGAGTGTGCCGGGTCGACGGCCTGTTCGAGTGTCGCGCCGACGAGACGGGCGTGCGCTGCGACGCCGGCCTCGAGCCCGAGTGCGTGAACGCCGCGAACGGCACCGCCTGCACCGCGGTCAACACCAGCGGCACGAACGCCGCGGGCACGTGCACCGCGGGCGTCTGCAACATCACGCCGCAGACCGAGGTCTGCAACTCGATCGACGACGACTGCGACGGCAAGGTCGACGAGAACCTCGGCAGCTGCTCGTGCGCGCCGCAGGGCGAGGCCTGTGACAACATCGACAACGACTGCGACGGGCGGATCGACGAGAACCTGACCCTGCCGTGCGGCATCGGCGCGTGCGCCGGCACCCGGACCTGCACCGCGGGCGTGTTCAGCGCGTGCCCGACCGGCGGCCCCGAGGTCTGCGACGGCATCGACAACAACTGCGACGGCATCCGCGACGGCCTCCAGGCCGAGTGCTCGACGATGCCGCCGCTGCCGCCCGAGAGCTTCCCGATCGACGATCCGCGCAACAACCCCGGCCATCCGTCGAACACCCCGATCCCCGAGAACATCTGCCGCCCCGGCCAGAAGGTCTGCCCGGCGAACGTCGGCCCGCCGAACCAGTTCGGTACCTGCCAGAACGAGATCAAGCCGTGCAACGGCGCGCCCGGCACGTGCGTCGACCTGTGCGACGGGATCGACGTCGATTGTGACAACGTCATCGACGAGGACTTCGCCTCCGCTGACTGCTCGACCAACTGCGGCATCGGCACCACCTCCTGCGTCAACGGCACGATCCAGTGCAACGCGACGCAGGCCGCCGACGACGCCACCTGCAACGCGATCGACGACGACTGCGACACGCTGATCGACGAGAACTGGGTGTCGCCGGGCGCGTGCGGCACCGGCGTCGTCTGCATGGGCATGGTCCAGTGCATCAACGGCATGGAGACCTGCGTCGGCGCGCCGATCCAGCCCGAGAGCTGCGACTGTGATGACGACGACTGCGACGGCCTCGTCGACGAGGGCAACCTGTGCGCCCCCGGTGCGACGTGCACGAACTGCCAGTGCGCGTTGCCGTGCGGCAACGGCGAGCTGTTCCCGTGCCCGACCGGCAAGTTCTGCAAGGACGACTTCTGCCTCGCCGACCCGTGCTTCGGCGTCGTGTGCGATCCGATCAACGGCGACAAGCACGTCTGCCAGCAGACCGCGGCCGGCAACAACTACACCTGCGTGCCCGCGTGCAGCACCACGAGTTGCGCGATCGGCGAGGTCTGCATCGGCGCGACCGGCGAGTGCAAGCCCGACAACTGCCACACGTTCCCGGAGCGCTGCACGGACAACCAGAACTGCATCGCGGGCGTGTGCGTCACCAACCTCTGCAAGAACGTCACGTGCGCGACGGGCGAGTACTGCGTCGCCGGTGAGTGCTACGGCAGCTGCGCCGACGTCGACTGCCCGGCGGGCCAGCGCTGCCGGCTCGGCACGTGCCAGCCCGATCCGTGCAACGGCCCGTGCCCGTTCGGGCAGGTCTGCATCTCGGTCGGAGATCTCGGCTCCTGCGTCCCCGATCCGTGTCCGTTCACCAGCTGCCCCGAGGGTCAGGTCTGCGATCCCAACGTCAACGGTGGGGCATGCGTCGACGATCCGTGCGTCGGGACGATGTGTCCGAACCCCGGCGAGATCTGCAGCGGGTCCGCGGGGGGCACGTGCTTCGACCCGTCGGAGTTCTTGCCCGACGGCGGCGTCCCCGAGCGCGTCACCACGGGTGGCGGCGGGGGCTGCGCGACCGGCGGCAGTGGCGGCGGTGCGGCCGGGCTGCTCGTCGGCCTGTTCGTTGGCCTGGCGCTGTGGCTCGGTGCTCGCCCCCGCCGCCGCGCGCGGCTCGGAGGTGGCTCGTGAGCCGGGCGGTCCGGGTCGGCATGGCCGTCGCGCTGCTGGCAGCCAGCGCGCTGACGCTGTCGTGCAACGTCAACGACTACTGCCTCAACTGTGCGGTGCCGGGCGACGGTGGTGACGGCGACGGTGGCGACGCCACCGACGCCAGCCCGAGCGATGCGGACGATGCGTACATCTGCGTGCCGTCGGGCGTCGAGGTGTGCGACGGCAAGGACAACGACTGCAACGGCATCGTCGACGACGCGGTGCCGAACGTCGGGGAGCCGTGCAGCGAGCAGCGCGGCGAGTGCGTGGGCGGCGTGGTCCAGTGCACGAACGGTGCGCTGTCGTGCACGAAGCCGGCGACCGCGGAGGTCTGCGACAACAAGGACAACGACTGCAACGGCGTCATCGACAACGGCGATCCCGGTGGTGGCGCGAAGTGCGGTACCGACGTCGGCGAGTGCGTCGCGGGCACGCTGAGCTGTCAGGCGGGGACGGTGGTCTGTACCGGCGCGATCGGCACGGTCGGCGGAGCGGCCGAGGTCTGCAACGCCAAGGACGACGACTGCGACGGTCAGCTCGACGAGGGGCTGATGAACCTCGGCGCGTGCGGTCCGTCGGTCGATACCGGCGAGTGCACGTTCGGGATGCGCCAGTGCCTCGGGGGCGGCATCGTCTGCGTCGGCGCCAAGTTCCCGTCCTTCGAGCTCTGCGACGCGCTCGACCAGGACTGCGACGGCAACCCCACCAACACGTTCGACCTCGCCGAGGACCCGACGAACTGCGGCGCGTGCGGCAACGAGTGCACGCTGCCGAACGCGGTCGAGGGTTGTGACCTCGGCGCGTGCACGGTGATCGGCTGCAACCTCAACTTCCACAACAACAACGGCGTGGCGACGGACGGCTGCGAGTTCGGGCCGTGCACGCTGCAGGGCAACGAGGTCTGCAACGGCGCCGACGACAACTGCAACGGCGTCGTCGACGATGGCATCGCGCTGCCCCCGGTGGGCTCGTTCTGCCGCACGGCCGGGGAGTGCGCGGTCGGGACGACCGTGACGTGTGCCGCCGGCGATGGGCTGCGCTGCACCTATACGGATCCCGACGTCTCGAAGGACGGCATGGGCAACCTCGTCGCGGAGACGCGCTGCGACGGGCTCGACAACGACTGCGACGGCGCGATCGATGAAGGCCAGCCCAACCTCGGCGCGCTGTGCGACAACGGCCAGAACGGCGTGTGCCGCTCGACGGGCGTGTTCGTCTGCAACCCCGCCAACCTCAACGGGCCTGCGGTCTGCAACGCGGCCGCCGGCGGCTCGGCGGCCCCCGAGGTGTGCGATGGCGTCGACAACGACTGCGACGGCACGATCGACAACGGCGCGGCGCTCGGTGGTCTCGCGGGCCAGGACTGGGTCACGGTCCCGGGCACCACGCCGGCGGTGCAGATGATGAAGTACGAGGCGTCCCGGCCCGATGCGCGGGCCACCGTCAACGGCACGCAGACCACGCACGTGTGCTCGCGCGCGGGCGTCAAGCCGTGGACCAGCATCACGTATCCGCAGGCGGTCGCGGCTTGCAGCGCGATCGGCGCGCGGCTGTGCACCGAGGCGGAGTGGGAGCGGATGTGCAGCCCGGCGCCGATCTACCCGCTCGCCGGCCCGACCGGGACGGGCGACTTCGTCTACATCGAGGCGGAGGATGCGCTCGCCCGCACGACCGCCTCGAGTCGCAGCTGGACCAACGCCGGGACCCAGGACTTCGCGGGCGCGACCGCGGTCCAGGCGCTGCCCAACGGCGGCTTCAACGTGACGCTCGCCGAGGCGCTCACGAGCGCGCCGCGCCTCGACTTCCAGCTCAACCTCACCGTCACCGGCTCCTACCACGTGTGGGTCCGGATGATGGGGCCGTCCGCGAACGACGACACCGTGCATGTCGGGCTGCGTGCCGGCGCGGCCGGTGCGGCGACGCAGACGCTGACCGTCGCCGCCACGAACCGCTGGCTCTGGGTGCGGACCGTGGGCGCGATCACCGTCGGCGTGACCGGCAACCACACCGCGAGCGTCTACATGGGCAAGGACGGCGTGCGCGTCGACGCGATCGCGGTGACCCGCTCGACGGTGGCCGCGCTGCCGTTCGACGAGCGCACGTGGGCGTACGCGACCGACCCCAAGACCCCGCAGGACTCGACGTGCAACGGGGATCCGTTCGATACCAATGCCGTGCTCGCGGGCGACCAGGACGACATCCTCGCCACCGGCTCGATGGCGATGTGCTTCGCGAACGGCGCCGGCGCGGCGGACGTCTTCGACATGAGCGGCAACGTCAAGGAGTGGACGCTCGCCCGCGCGGTTGGCCAGAACCCGCTGCGCGGCGGCGCGTCGAACAACGAGACGAGCGGGCTGACCTGCAGCCTCGACTTCACGCTCGCCGACAACGCGTTCTTCTTCCCGAACGTCGGGTTTCGCTGCTGCCGAAACTGAGCGCGCGTGGATCCGGGGCACGATCGCTGTCCGCGGTGCCTGTTCCAGCGCCGCGTGTGTCTGTGCGCCGACATCCCCTCGGTGCCGACGCGGACGCGGATCGTGATCGTGCGCCACCATCTCGAGCAGTGGCGGTCGTCGAACTCGGGCCGGCTCGCTCACTTCGCGCTGCCCAACAGCGAGATCGTCGATCACGGCGGGAGTGACGGCCCGGCCCAGCTACCGCCGCTCGACGGCGCGTGGCTGCTCTATCCCGAGGGCCAGGTCACCCACGAGGCACCACCAGACCCGCCACGGCAGCTGATCGTGCTCGACGCGACCTGGTCGCAGGCGCGCCGGATGTACCGCAAGCTCGGTGCGCTGCGAGGTCTCCCGATCCTGCGGTTGCCCGAGCAGCCCATGCCGGTGGCCCGGTTGCGCGAGTCGCCCGCGCCGGGTCGGGTCTCGACGATCGAGGCGATCGCGCGCGCGTTGCGGCTGCTCGAAGGGGACGCCGCCGCCGAGCCGCTGGAGACGTTGTTCGGGGTCGCCGTCGCGCGCGCCGTGGCGAGCGGGCGCAGCCTCTAACGGCGCCGTCGGATTGCACTGGTCTGGCGGGATCCACTACCCTGGATCGCGGTGGCAGGCTCGCGCCAAGCTCGCGCCGGGATTCCGATCTCGGTCAAGCTGATCCTCACGACCTCCATCGTGATCGCGGCAGCCGTGGGCACGGCGACCTGGTTCTCGCAGACCTCGATCGTCGACCTCACCGAGCGGCAGATCGCGGCGCGCCGGCAGAGCGGCGAGCACTCGATCACGCGCGAGTCGGAGCTGATCGTCAAGGCGGTCGCCAACGCCGTCGCGCTGCCCCTCGCGAACCACACGTACCCCGATATCCAGCCGGTCCTCGACGGCGCCATCAAGGACGACAAGGCGAGTGGCGACCACCGCGTGCAGTGGCTGGTGGTCACCGACGACCTCGGCGCCCTCGTCCAGGCGACGCCCGGCGCGCCCGACAAGGCCCAGCTCGACGAGCTCGAGCGCCGGCTCGCCGGGGGCGTCAAGACCAGCACGGTCGTGCACGCGCGCCGCGCCGCCGCGATGGAATGGGTCTATGGCGCGCCGATCGAGCTCGGCGGCCGCGCGGTCGGTGCGCTCCGCATGGGCGTGACGACGGCGGGGCTCGAGCAGGAGCTCGGGGCGTCGCTGCAGCAGTCGAAGGAGCGCGCCGAGGCCACCCGGAACCGCGTCTGGCTGGTGTCCCTCGTCGTGCTCGCGATCGGCATCCTGCTGGCAGCGCTGCAGGGCGTGCAGCTCGCCCGCCCGATCAAGGTGCTGACCGCGCAGGCCGAGCGGATCGCCGCCGGCGATCTCCGCCACCGCGTGCCGCTCACGCGACGCGACGAGCTCGGCGTGCTCGCCGGCACGTTCAACTTCATGACCGACGAGATCCAGGAGCTCCTGGTCCATCAGGCCCAGAAGGCGTCGCTCGAGAAGGAGATGTCGCTCGCACGGCAGGTCCAGCAGGCGATGCTGCCGCCCGACACGCTCGACCAGCACGGCTACCTCAAGGTCGTCGGCTACTGCATGCCCGCGTCGAGCTGCGGCGGCGACTGGTGGACGTACATCAAGCTGTCCAACGGCCGCATGCTCCTCGTCGTCGGCGACGCGACCGGTCACGGCATCCACTCGGCGATGATCGCGGCGACGGCCCGCGGCGCGGTCGAGGCACTCGCGGGGATCGACGAGCGGCTGCTCACGCCCGAGCAGGTGCTCCGCGCGATCGACTCCGCGATCCGCCAGGTCGGTGATCACAACGTGCTGATGACCGCGTTCTCCGCGGTGTTCGACTCGGGCAACGGCATCCTCCACTACGCCAACGCCGGGCAGAACTTCCCGTACGTGATCAAGCTCGGCGCGACGACGCGGCTGCTGGAGGAGGCGAGCATCATCGCCGCCAGCGGCAACCCGCTCGGCGATCGCAACATCGCCGTCGAGATCCGCCGCGGCTCGCTGCAGCTGCGGCCCGGCGATCTGTTCGTGTGCTTCACGGATGGCGTCGTCGAGCGCGCCAACCCCGCCGGCAAGCTGTTCGGAGATCGCCGGCTGCGCAGCACGCTCACCGGCCAGCACCTCGCCGACGGCCCGGCGCTCGTGCGGCTGCGCGATCAGCTCGTGCACACCCTCGACCGCTACGCCGAGGGTGCGATCGCCGAGGACGATCTGACGTTCGTGCTGTGCCAGTACGATCCGCCCGCGGTCGCGGGACGGCAGTCGGCGACCGGGACCGACGGCGGCCGGAGCGCCGGAGGGACGGGGCGAGGCGCGGCGTGAAGCGCTGTCCGACCCTCCTCGCGAGCGCGCTGACGCTCGGGCTCTTCGGCGCCGCCGCGGTCCCCGCCCATGCGCAGCGTCCCACGCAAGGCGAGGACGACAGCGCCGCGCTCGTCGACGAGGGCCGCGCGGCGCTCCGCAAGGGCGAGCTCGGCGATGCCGCGAAGGCGCTCGATCAGGCGATCGCGCTGAACCCGCGGCGCGTCGAGGCGTACGTGCTGCGGTCGGCGGTGTACGCCGCCCGCAAGCAGTACCGCGAGGGCATCGAGCTCATGCGCCGCGCGCAGCAGCTGTCGCCGGGCGACGAGGAGGTGGTGACCGCGCTCGGCTCGCAGCTCGTGCTGGCGGGCGATGTCGAGACCGGCGTGCCGCTGCTCCAGGAGGTCGTCGCCACGAACGCCCGGCGCTACGACGCCCAGCTCCTGCTCGGTCATCACTGGCACACCGCGGGCAAGTGGCCCGACTCGATCGTCGCGTACGAGGCGTACTTCACGCACCGGCCCGGCGCGCTCGCGAAGGAGGATGCGCGGCACCGCGTCGAGCTCGCCGATGCGTACCTGCGCTACCGGCAGCCCGCCAAGGCGCTCGCGCTGTTCGAGCGCGCCCGTGCGGAGCGCGGCAGCGATCTGCGCGCGCGGATCGGCGTGGCCTGGGCCACCGCCGCGATCGACTGCCACAAGGCGCGCCCGCTGCTCAGGGAGCTCGAGCCGATCGCCGAGACCTACCCGGCGGTCTGGCTCGTCGATGGCCAGTGCGCGCTCGCCCTGGGCGACCTCGCCGGCGGGCTCGCGCTCGGGCGCCGGTACCTGGAGAAGTCACCGCGCAGCATGGCCGCCGGGCACGCACTCGTCGGGGAGGCGCAGGCCGCGCGGGGCAACCTCCCGGAGGCGCGGCGCGAGCTCGAGACCGCGGCGCGCCTCGAGCC
>JALZOI010000799.1 GCA_030857245.1 Myxococcota bacterium | reverse complement strand
CACGAAGCTCGTCATCGCGCGGCGATTCATCATGCCGCCGCAACCAGCGCGAGAAGGCCGAAATTCCCGGTCAAATTCCGGAGCGATTCCAATCGCCTACGCTGCCGAAACGAGGGGATCCCTCAGCCAGCCAACGGCACGCGAGCTCGCCTCGCTCGCGGCGATCCAGGTTGGTCGGTTCACGTGGATCCTGGCGGCCCGAGATCGCACGCGCTACCCCGAGGGAGCCACGGACCTCGCGGCACGCCCGCATGTCGAGGTCCAGCTCGCGCCACGCATCGAGTCTGGCGCGCTCGTGCTCGACGTGCAGCGACAAGCCATCGCGAAGCAGTTCAACGGCCCGTGCAAGCCGAGCTCCGACGAGGACTCCGACCTGGATCCGCCGTGTATCCTCCGCGAGCTGGTGGGCAAGGCCGGGACTTACGAGCTCGTCGACGGCGAGCTCGTGCGCACGCGATAGCCCCGCGCTGCGAGCTCGCGCGTGA
Source organism: Myxococcota bacterium (assembly GCA_030857245.1). GTDB lineage: Bacteria > Myxococcota_A > Polyangia > Haliangiales > Haliangiaceae > JABFXX01. The sequence continues at coordinate 2,766 of JALZOI010000799.1, read as the reverse complement.
TCCGCGGCGACGGGCGGAGGTCAGCGCTTGCTCGTCGTCAGCTCGTAGACCATGTACGTGACTGCGCCGAGCGGGTCTTCTGCGTCGGGCATGTCCGACAGCACGACATCGAAGCGCCCAGGCGACGTCGGCACGATGTCATGCACGTGCGGGAACTGGCGCAGCTCGCCCGGCGGCGTGAGCCGGCTCACGTGCTGGCCGCCATCGCGGGTCTCCAGCAGCGAGAACGATGCGCTGCGCTTGTCGAAGCCGCCGAAGATCACGTGCTGCGCGTCGGCTGGATCGAGCCAGAGCGCACCGACGTAGGTCCCAAAAGCGGAGTCGACGGGTTCGTCGTACCACCAGGTGCCCTTGGAGGTCGCCAGGTCGTACTTGTACAGGCCGCCTTCCACGCCGACGAAGAAGCTGGTCGGGGTGCCTGCGGGCTCGATCAGATTGGGGCGCCGGTTGCCGATATCCGGCAGGCCCGGGACGTGGTTGGCGAGCAACTTGCGAGGTGGACCGACATCGAGCGGGTCGAGCGGAGCGATCGAACGAACGCCGACCCACGCCTCGTCGAGCGGGACCTCGCAACCCTGGACGATGCGCCCCGGGTCGAGCGCCAGGACGTGACACGGATAGCTGAGCTCGTCGCCGGCGACGTCGCGGCGGGAGATCGCCCAGGTCGCGCCGCGGTCGGTCGAGACGAGCACCGTCGCCCCGCTGCCGCCGTTCGCCATCAGGTGGTTGGGCTTGCCAGGAACAAACGTGAAGTCCGAGAAGCCCAGGTAGCCGCCCGTGCTCGCGAGCTTCGGTGATGAAGCGCCTCTGAACGTCAGGCCACCATCGCTGCTGATGTAGAAGGTCGCGAGGTCCGCCGCGCCGGTTGTCACCACGCCACCGGCATAGATCCGGCTGGGATCGGCAGGATCGACATGGATGAACATGACGTTGACACCTGCGAGCCCGACCCGCTTGACCTCGCCGCCCGAGAGCTTCGAGGACCACACGCCGTCCGGTGTCGAGACGAGCACCCGATCCGCGCCGCGAACCACCTGGTGGCCCAGGCCGTAGAAGTAGCGATCAGGGAACGGGACGGGCACGGTGGCGATGCGACGCCAGGTGGCCGGCGTGAGGAACCCGCGAGCCGTCGCGTGAGCAAGCAGCGCCTTCAAGACGGCCGGGCCGACGTAGGGGATGCCATCGAGCTCGGCGAGGCCGCCGTACAGGTCATCATCGGCCGTGCCCGGTCTGCGATCGGCACCGTCACGATGCGCCATGATGTTGCGGGCGACCCGGGTCGACAGCCCGGCATCATGGTCCAGCTCGGCTTGATCGGTCGACGCATCGTTGACCATCGCGATGATCGCGGCTGCTTGCACCGACCCGCTCGTGATCGAATCAGCCTTCCCATCGCCGCGGTCGTCCTTGCCGTCCTCGATGTCGTCGGGGTCATCGACGCCGTCATCAACGGTGCACGCAGGAACGGCCGCCAGCAGGCTCGCGCACGACATCACCACTCCCAGCGAGGCACGCTTGGTTCGATCGAACATGCCCACAGCAAGTTGCACACCCAGGGCCAGCGCGGCGGTGCGCCAAGTAGCTCATCTTCAACGCTCCGCGTCCGCTGGTCGACTAGCCATGGCAGATGGTCCTGCTGCTCGTCGAGCTCCGATGTCCGAACCTATCGTCGCACTCCCCCGTCAGCCCGTCGTTCGGTGCGCTCTCGAGGCGACCCTGGCAGGCTCATGGGACCACCTGAACCGGCGCCTGGCCGCAGAGCACTGGACGACGAAGCAAGGAGACTCATGACGAGTGATCAAGGCGCGCTGGCGCAGAACACGAGCTTGCCGGGCTTCCGGACGAAGATCGTCTGCACGCTCGGTCCGGCGTCGGCGTCGGCGGAGACGATGACGCGGATGATCGACGCGGGCATGAACGTCGCGCGGCTGAACTTCTCCCACGGTGACCTGGACGGCCACGGGCGGATGATCGAGGCGGTCCGCGGTGCTGCCGCCGCAGCCGGGAGGCACGTCGCGATCCTCGCCGACCTCCCCGGGCCCAAGATCCGGCTCGGCGAGCTCGTCCAACCGGTCGAGCTCGTCAGCGGTGACGCGATCACGCTGACGACCGAAGCTGTGGTCGGCGATGCCGCTCGCGCCTCCGTCAGCTTCGCGGAGCTGCCGCAGGTCGTCCACGTCGGCGGTGCGATCTACCTCAACGACGGATCCGTGCAGCTCGAGGTCGAGGCGATCGAAGGCACCGAGGTCCGGTGCCGCGTGCTCACCGGGGGCGAGATCGGATCGCGCAAGGGGGTGAACTTGCCGGGCGCGCGGTCCGGCATCGCCGCGTTCACCGCGCACGATCGTGAGTGCTTGCGCTTCGCGCTCGCGCACGGGGTCGACGTGATCAGCCAGTCGTTTGTCGAGACGCGCGCGGATGTCGACGCCCTTCGCGCCGCGGCGGCCGAGCTCGGCTGTCCAGACATCTTCGTGATCGCGAAGATCGAGCGCGCAAACGCGCTCGCGAACATCGGAGAGATCCTGGATGCCGCCGACGCGATCATGATCGCTCGCGGTGATCTCGGCGTCGAGACGGCGATCGAGCGGATCGCCTTGGTTCAGAAGCAGCTCGCGCGGCTGGGCCACGAGCGTGGCAAGCCGGCGTAGTCCCGATCCCTGTTGAAATTTGAGGTGGCGGTCAAACCGACCCCGAGAGGATTCTCGGGGCTCAAAACCGGAGAGACCGCCATGAAGAAGACTGCCAGGAAGACACGACCGACGGAAG
>JALZOI010000202.1 GCA_030857245.1 Myxococcota bacterium | reverse complement strand
GGCCGGTCCGGAGCCAAGGCCCCGAGCGGCTCGGGGGCGCGGCAGTCCGGAGCCAAGGCCCCGAGCGGCTCGGGGGCGCGGCAGTCCGGAGCCAAGGCCCCGAGCGGCTCGGGGGCGCGGCAGTCCGGAGCCAAGGCCCCGAGCGGCTCGGGGGCGCGGCAGTCCGTACAACGGTCGCGATTGCCCGGGTCGTGGCTTCACACGCCGTCGTCGCCGTGCGAAACAGCGAGCCGATGCAGACGGCGCTCCTGTTCCCCGGTCAGGGCTCGCAACGTGTGGGCATGGGCAAGGAGCTCGCCCGCGAGTTCGCGATCGCGCGGCGCACCTACGAGGAGGCCGACGACGTGCTCGGCTTCGCGCTGTCGACGCTGTGCTTCGAGGGTCCCGAGGCCGAGCTGACGCTGACGAAGCACACGCAGCCCGCGATCCTGACCACGTCGATCGCCGTCTTCCGCGTGCTCCGCGAGCGCGGGCTCGCCTTCGATCTCGTCGCGGGTCACTCGCTCGGCGAGTGGACGGCGCTCGTCGCGGCCGGCGCCCTCGAGCTGCGCGACGCCGTGCGGCTCACGCACCTCCGCGGCACGTACATGCAGGACGCGGTGCCGGTCGGGCAGGGCTCGATGGCTGCGCTGATGGGCCTCGATCTCGCCACGACGCGCGCCGTCTGCGAGCGCGCCTCGCAACCTGGCGAGCCGGTGGAGCCCGCGAACCTCAACGGCGGCGGGCAGATCGTGATCTCGGGCAGCACCGCCGGCATCGACCGCGCGATCATCGACGCGAAGGCCTCCGGCGCGAAGATCGCGAAGAAGCTCACCGTGTCCGCCCCGTTCCATTGCTCGATGATGAAGCCGGCGGCGGAGGCGCTCGCCGCAGCGCTCGCGGGCGTGACGATCCAGGCGCCGAGCGTGCCGGTCGTGGCGAACGTGACCGCCGAGCCGACCACCGACGCCGCGCGGATCAAGGAGCTGCTCGTCCAGCAGGTCACCGCGCCGGTGCGCTGGGAAGAGTCGATCCAGGCGATCGCCGGGCTCGGCGTCACCCGCGCGTACGAGCTCGGCTCGGGCGCCGTGCTGAAGGGCCTCGTCAAGCGGATCGCGGCCACCATCGAGGTCACCACGATCGGCGAGCCGCACGAGGTCGTGGACTTCACCCCCGTCGCGACTCCAAGCACCCCTTCCTAGAGGACACCATGGCGATCAACGACAAGGCACTCACCGGAAAAGTCGCGCTGGTCACCGGCGCCTCGCGCGGCATCGGGCGCGCCATCGCGATCGCCCTCGGTCGGCGCGGCGCGAAGGTCGTCATCAACTACGCCTCGCGCGAGGACGCCGCCCGTGAGGCCGCGGCCGCCGTCGAAGCGGTGGGCGGGGTGGCGGTGATCGCCGGGTTCGACGTCGCGAACAGCGCGGCCGTCACCGACGCGATCAAGGCGATCGGCAAGGAGCACGGCGGCCTCGACATCCTCGTCAACAACGCCGGCGTCGCCGTCAACGGCCTTCTGATGCGGTTCTCCGACGAGCAGTGGGCGAAGACGCTGAACACGAACCTCGGCGGCGCGTTCCACTGCACGCGCGCGGCCGCCACGCTGCTGCTCAAGGCCAAGGAGGCGGGCCGCATCATCAACATCACGTCGGTGGTAGGCGAGCAGGGCAACGGCGGGCAGGCGGCGTACTCGGCGAGCAAGGCCGGCCTGATCGGCCTGACGATGTCGACCGCGCGCGAGCTGTCATCGCGCGGGGTGACCTGCAACGCGGTGGCCCCCGGCTTCATCGAGACCGACATGACGGCCGAGCACCTCCCGGAGGCGCAGCGCGCCAAGCTGCTCGAACAGATCCCGCTCGGCAAGATCGGCCGGGCCGACGACGTCGGGGACGCTGTCGCGTTCCTGGCAGGGCCTGAGGCCGCCTACATCACGGGCCAGGTGCTGCGAGTCAACGGCGGGATGTTGATGTAACGCACGTTCTGGACTATCAACGCCCGCAGCAACTGCGACCCTGCGGTGCCCGGCCAGACGGCCGTGCACTCGCCGGGTCAACCCGAGGTACTCATGTCGCCTGATGAAATCGAGAGCAAGGTCAAGGAAATCATCTGCAACCAGCTCGAGGTGTCCCCCGAGCAGCTGCGTCCCGAGGCGTCGTTCATCGACGATCTGAAGGCGGACTCGCTGGCCGTCGTCGAGCTCGTGCTCGCGTTCGAGCAGGAGTTCAAGATCACGATCCCCGAGGAAGACACCGAGCAGATCAAGACGGTCAAGGACGCGACCAACTACATCAAGACTCACGCGAAGTAAGGCGATCGCGAGGCCCGCTGCGTGCCGATCACGGATCGGCGCGCGGGGTCGGACCGCGCCGGCTGCGGTTCCCATCCGGTGTGGGCCGGCGACGCCCGACCCACGCGTCAAGCCTATGCGGACGGGGTCGTCGGAGCCTCACGTCCTCTCTGCGGGCCATCTTCCCTTGAGCGCCCGGGCGCGGTAAGGAGCAGTCCATGGATTCTCGGCGTCGCGTCGTCATCACGGGCATCGGCCTGGTCACCCCGGTCGGCAACGACCTCGAGTCCACGTGGTCCTCGCTGATGGCCGGCAAGAACGGAGCGGGGCCGATCACCCTGTTCGACACCACCCGGTTCGCCACCAAGTTCGGCTGCGAGGTGAAGAACTGGGAGCCATCGAAGTGGATGGACAAGCGCGAGCTCAAGCACCTCGATCGCTTCCTGCAGTTCTCGATCGGCGCCGCGATGATGGCCGTCGAGGACGCGGGGCTCGGCACCAAGGTCCCCGAGGGCCAGGAAGAGCGCTGGGGCAGCTACATCGGCTCCGGCCTCGGTGGCGTGCGGACGATCGAGGACACGTTCACGGCGCAGCGCGAGAAGGGTCCGCGCCACGGGTTCTCGCCGTACTTCGTCACCGACATCATCATCAACGAGGCCCCGGGCATGGTGTGCATCCGCACCGGCGCGACCGGCCCGAACTTCTCCCACGTGTCGGCCTGCGCGACCGGCGCGCACTCGATCGGTGAGGCCGCGCGCGCGATCCGCCACGGCTACGTCGACGGCATGATCGCCGGCGGTGCCGAGGCGACCGTCTCGATCCTCGGGGTCGGCGGCTTCAACGCGATGCGCGCGATGTCGACCCGCAACGACGCCCCCGAGAAGGCGAGCCGCCCGTTCGACAAGGACCGCGACGGCTTCGTGATCGGCGAGGGCGCCGGCATCCTCGTCCTCGAGGAGCTCGAGAGCGCGAAGCGGCGCGGCGCGCGGATCTACGCCGAGCTCGTGGGCTACGCGGCCAACTCGGATGCGCATCACGTCGCCGCCCCGGCACCCGAGCACAAGGGTGCGCAGGCCTGCTTCCGCCTGGCGCTGCAGGACGCGCGGCTCGATCCGACGGCCATCGGGTACATCAACGCGCACGGCACCTCGACGGATCTCAACGACAAGAACGAGTCGTTCGCGGTCAAGCAGGTGTTCGGCGATCACGCGAAGAAGCTGGCGATGTCGTCGACCAAGTCGATGATGGGCCACACGCTCGGCGCCGCCGGTGGCATCGAGGCGGGCATCACGGCGCTCACCCTCGCGCGCGGCGTGCTGCCGCCGACGACCAACTACGAGACCCCCGATCCCGAGTGCGATCTCGACTACGTGCCGAACACCCCGCGCGAGCAGCGGGTCGACGCGGCGATGTCGAACAGCTTCGGGTTCGGCGGCACCAACGCGGCGCTGATCATGACGCGCTACAAGGGCGACTGACCGTCATGAAGTGGTACGCCGGATCGGATCACGCCGGGCTCGCGCTCAAGCGCGACCTCGTCGAGATGCTCCGCAAGCTCGGTGACGAGGTCGTCGACATCGGCACGCACGACGACACCAGCGTCGACTACCCGAGCTTCGGCGCGGAGGTCGGCCGGCGGGTCGTCGCCGATCCCGAGGCGCGTGGCCTCGTCGTGTGCGGCACCGGACTCGGGATCAGCATCGCGGCGAACAAGGTGCCGGGCGTGCGGTGTGCGCTGGTCCACGACGGCTTCACCGCCGCGATGGCGCGCTCGCACAACGACGCGAACATCGTCGCGATGGGCGCCCGCGTGGTCGGTGGCGGGGTCGCGGAGCACGCGCTCGCGACCTTCCGCGAGACCGCGTTCGAGGGCGGTCGCCACCAGCGCCGCGTCGATCAGCTGGGCGCCCTCGATCCAGTCCGGTCGGAGCAGCCGTAGCCCGATGCGCTGCCCGTTCTGCGGCACCTACGAGGACAAGGTCATCGAGACCCGCGTGTCCAAGGACGGCAACGAGATCCGGCGGCGGCGCGAGTGCGAGGGCGAGAACTGCAAGCGGCGCTACACGACGTACGAGCGCATCGAGGAGTCGATGCCGCTGGTCGTCAAGGCGGACGGCCGGCGCGAGCCGTTCGACCGCGCGAAGATCGAGCACGGGATCCAGGCATCGGTCGCGAAGCGGCCGGTGTCGCGCGAGCAGGTCGCGCAGATCGCGCTCGAGATCGAGCGCGAGATCGGCGAGCGCGGGATGAGCGAGATCAAGGCGCGCGAGATCGGCGAGCGCGTGCTGCCGAAGCTGCGCGACGTCGACCAGGTCGCGTACGTGCGGTTCGCGTCGATCTACCGCGACTTCCGCGACCTCGAGGGCTTCGCGAAGGAGCTCGAGACGCTGCGCGGTGACGACACCGGGCGGCACGAGCTCGCGGAGCTCGCGGACGAGGACGTCGCCCGGCCCCGGACGACCACGGCGACCGACCCCGTGCGTGTCGCTCGTGGCGCGCCGCCCGAGACCAGCGACGAGACCACCGACGAGCACGCAGTGCCCGGCGTCGAGCGCGCCGGGTGACGTCGACGAAGTCGACCGCTGCGCAGCGCGAGGTCGATCGCGTGCACATGGCGCGCTGTCTCGTCCTCGCCGAGCGCTACCGCGGTCGCACGGCGCCGAACCCGATCGTCGGCAGCGTGATCGTCGATCGCACGGGCACGGTGCTCGCCGAGGGCGCCCACCAGGGCCCGGGCACCGATCACGCCGAGATCGCCGCGCTCAAGAAGCTCGGACGCAAGGCGCCGGGCTGCACGCTCTACGTCAACCTCGAGCCCTGCAACCACCACGGCCGCACCCCGCCGTGCGCGCCCGCGGTGCGCGACGCCGGGGTCGCGCGGGTCGTGATCGGCACCGAGGATCCGGTGCCCGGCCATGGCGGCGGGCTGCAGCTGTTGCGGCGCAAGGGCATCGCGGTCACCGTCGGCGTGCTCCGCGCCGAGTGCGAGCGCGCGAACCGGCCGTTCCTGACGTGGGCGGTGCACGGTCGCCCGAGCTTCACGCTGAAGGCCGCGGTCACGCTCGACGGCAAGATCTGCACGGTCGCGGGTCAGTCGAAGTGGATCACCGGCGAGCACGCGCGCGCCGACGTGATGCGGCTGCGCGACGGCCACGACGCGGTGCTGGTCGGGGTCGGGACCGTCCTCGCGGACGACCCCTGGCTGTCGGCGCGGCGCGCCGGCGGGCGTGATCCGCAGCGCGTCGTGCTCGACAGCGGCCTGCGGACTCCCTCCACCGCGCACCTGCTGCCGAAGCGCACGGGCCCGCGCACGATCATCGCGTGCAACGAGCAGGCTCCGGCCGCGCGCGAGCGCGCCCTCGTGGCGAAGGGCGCCGAGGTCTGGCGGTGCACCACGCATCGCAACGGCACGATCGACGTCGCTGCGCTGGCGCGCCGGCTCGGCGAGGTCGGCATCCAGTCGGTGCTCGTCGAGGGCGGCGGGGAGGTCCACGCGTACATGCTCGACAAGCGGCTGGCGGACGACCTCGTGCTCTACATCGCGCCGCTCGTCGTCGGCGGCCCTGCGAAGAGCTGGGTTGGCGGCAAGGGCCTGGCCTCGATCGGCGCGGCGTATCGCTACGTCTTCGACCGCGACCCGACGTACCTCGGCAACGACCTCCGGCTGACGGCGGTCCGGGCGCCCGATCCCGCGCCCGTCTACGACGACATCGCGCGCCGCTGACGGTCGGCTGACGCCGCGGAGGTCGCGGACCGCTGACGGGTCGCCCCGCGCGGCGGCCCGGCTGACCCACGCACGCGGGCTGTCCTGACCATTCGCATCGCCGGCAGGCAGTGGTACACAGCGCCAGGATGTTCACCGGGCTCGTCGAGGACTGCGGGACCGTCGCGCGTGCCGACCGGCGCAGCGACGCCCTCGTGCTCGCCATCAAGCCAGCGCGGCTGCCGCTCGCCGAGCTCGCCCTCGGCGACTCGGTGTGCCACGACGGCGCCTGCCTGACCGTGACCGAGCTCGGCCGCGACACCTACAGCGTGCTCGCCGGTGCCGAGACCCTCGCCCGCACGACGCTCGGCGGCGTGCGGATCGGCACGCGGGTAAACCTCGAGCGCGCGCTCCGGGTCGGCGACCGCCTCGGCGGCCACTGGGTCTCGGGCCATATCGACGGGACGGGCGAGCTCGCGACCCGTCGTGATCTCGGCGCGAACCTCGTCCTCGGGTTCCGCACGCCGCCGGCGCTGCTGCGCTACATCGTCGAGAAGGGCTCGATCGCGATCGCGGGCGTCTCGCTGACCGTCAACACCGTCGACGCCGACGGCTTCTCGATCGCGATCATCCCGCATACCCGCGACCACACGACGCTGGGTGACCTGTCGATCGGCGATCGGGTCAACCTCGAGACCGACATCCTCGCGAAGCATGTCGAGAAACTGATGGGGAAGCCATGAGTCCGATCGAACGCGTCAGTCGTGCCCTCGATGAGATCCGCGCGGGCCGCATGGTCATCCTCGTCGACGACGAGGACCGCGAGAACGAGGGCGACCTCGTGTTCGCCGCCGAGCTCGTCACGCCCGAGAGCATCAACTTCATGGCGACCCACGCGCGCGGGCTGATCTGCCTCGCGATGGACGACTCGATGATCGACAAGCTCGAGCTCGCGCCGATGGTGCGCGACAACCAGGCCTCGCTCGGCACCGCCTTCACGGTCTCGATCGAGGCGCGCCACGGCGTGTCGACGGGGATCTCCGCGCGCGACCGCGCCACCACGATCCGCGCCGCGATCTCCGACGACGCCAGCCCCGACAAGGTCGTCTCGCCGGGCCACGTGTTCCCGCTCCGCGCGCGCAAGGGCGGGGTCCTGGTGCGCACCGGCCAGACCGAGGGCTCCGTCGATCTGGCGCGGCTCGCCGGGCTCAAGCCGGCCGGCGTGATCTGCGAGATCATGCGCGAGGATGGCGAGATGGCGCGGCGGCCGGAGCTCGAGGAGTTCTCGGCGAAGCACGGCATGATGCTGCTCAGCGTCGCCGACCTGATCGCGTACCGCCTGCAGCGCGAGCACATCGTGCAGCGCAAGGCGAGCGGCGCGCTCCGCCCCGGCGCGCTCGGCCCCGGCGAGCCGTTCGCCGCCCACCACTACGACACCCAGGTCGAGGACACCGAGTACCTCGCCCTGGTTCGCGGTGACGTCGCGGCGGCGACCGCGGCGGGCCATGCCGTCCTCGTGCGCGTCGCACCGATGGACCCGCTGTCCGATCCGTTCATGCTGCGGCCCGACCTCGTGACCGCCCTCGAGGCGATCGACGCGGCGGGCGTCGGCGTGCTGCTCTACGTGATGAACCGCGGCCGGATGCGGCTCGGTCCGTCGTTCGACCGGCTGGTCATGCAGAAGACCGCGGCCCGCGACACCGTCGTGCAGCTCGCGGACTCGAGCGAGGCGCTGCGGGACTTCGGGCTGGGCGCGCAGGTGCTCGCCGACCTCGGCCTCAAGAAGATCCGCCTGATGATCCACTCGGACCGCAAGATCGCGGCGATCGAGGGCTTCGGCATCGAGGTCGTCGAGCGCATCCCGATCCCGGGCCGCGCGCCCGCTCGGACCCGCCAGGCCCAGTAGTCCCGAGGCGGGTGGTGTATACCTCCCCGCGCATGCCGCAGATCATCGAGGGCATCCTGTCCGCCACCGGCCTCCGCTTCGCCATCGTCGCGAGCCGGTTCAACGCGCTCATCGTCGAGCCCCTCGTGCAGGGCGCCGTCGACGCCATCGTGCGCTGCGGCGGCGATGCCGACGCCATCACGATCGTGCGGTGCCCCGGTGCGTGGGAGCTCCCGCAGGTCGCGCGGGCGGTGCTCGCCCGCGGCAACATCGACGCGCTGATCGCGCTCGGCGCGGTGATCCGTGGATCGACGCCGCACTTCGACTACGTCGCGGGGGAAGCCTCGCGTGGCCTCGCGGGCGCCGCGGCCACGTCGGACATTCCCGTGAGCTTCGGTGTCCTCACGACCGACACGATCGAGCAGGCGCTGGAGCGCGCCGGCACCAAGGCGGGCAACAAGGGGTTCGACGCCGCGATGGCCGCGATCGAGCTCGCGACGCTCTTCCGCTCCCTCGCGGCACCAGCTAAGAAGCGCTGACATGAGCGGCTCCGGTACCGGCATCCGTCGCAGCGGCCGCGCCTACGCGCTGCAGCTCCTCTACGCCCACGATGGCGATCCGGCGACCGACGTCACCGGTGCGGCGGTGAGCTGGGCTGACACGTTCGAGCTCGAGGTCGATCCGCAGGCGCAGCTGTTCGCCCGCGAGCTGGTCGCCGCCGCCGCTGCACGCGGCCCCGAGATCGACGAGCTGATCGGCACGTCGTCGAAGAACTGGCGGATCGAGCGGATGTCGCGCGTCGACCGCAACATCCTGCGCCTCGGCGCGGCGGAGCTGCTCGGGTTCCACGACGTGCCCGTCAAGGTCGTGATCAACGAGGCCATCGAGCTCGCGAAGCGCTTCGGCACCGCCGAGTCGCCGGCGTTCGTGAACGGCGTGCTCGATCGGATCGCCACCGCCGTCGGCCGGAGCTCGGAGAGCTGAGTGGCCCTCTCGGTCCTGCCGCTCGATCTGGCGCGCTGGGACGAGACGCAGCGCGATTGCCTCGTGCTGCCCGTGTTCAAGGATGATCGGCCGCTGCGCGGTGCGGCGGGGCTCGCCGACTGGCGCCTGTGCGGGCGGCTGTCGCGCCTCGTCAAGGCCGACCAGGCGACGGCTGCCGCGGGCGAGGCGGTGTTGCTGCCTGCCGGTCGCCGCCTGCCGTTCGCGCGCGTGATGTGGTTCGGGCTCGGCGATTCGAAAGGCTACAACGACGAGCGGTTCCGCAAGGACGTCGCGTGGATCCTCGACGTCGTCCGCCAGGCGAACGTCACCGACTTCGCGATCCAGCTCCCCGGGCGGGCGTCAGGGTTGGTCGGTGCGCGGCGCGCGATCGAGATCGTGCTCGAGTCCGAGCTGCTCGCCGATCAGCCGATCACGCTGCTCGAGGATCCGGCGGGACAGAAGGACATCGCCGAGGTCCTCCGCGCGGCACGCCAGGTGTGACCTAGAAGATCCAGGCGACGAGCCTGCCGAGCACCAGCACGATCGTCTTGCCGAAGACGAACATCAGCGCGAGGTCGACGATCACGCAGGCGTGCCCGACCGCGATCCAGACGCCGTCGCGCTCGAGGATGCCGAGCGCGTAGATGAAGATCGGGATCAGGAAGACGAGGTTCGAGCCCGGGATGGGCAGCGGCAGCGCGAGCCCGAGCGCGAGCAGCATGATGCCGAACCCGATCAGCCGCGGCTGGAGCAGCCCCTCGGATCGCCGGCGGGTCAGCTTCACGATCCAGCGCGTGCGGCGCGCCAGCATCGTCGCGACGCGATCGAGCATGGCCATCGAGAGCTCGCGGCGGCGGGCTCGACGGGGCAGCCACGGCTGGGTGCGGCCGATCATCATCTGGCCGCCGATCAGCGCGATCGCGAGCCCGAACGGCGTCGACAGCCCGAAGAACGGGATCGCGATCAGCGTGAGGACGCCGATCACGAAGCCGAAGCCGCCCTCGGCGGCCTTGTCGATCAGCGCGCCGACCGACAGCTTGCGCTCGCGGCCCGCGCTGTCCTGCGGCGGCGGATCATCGTCGAGGGCGCCGAGCTCCGCGAGTAACTCGCTCATCCGCAGGCGACGGGGTCGTTCGACGACCGCCTGCTCTCGTGCGCGCTCTGCGTCCACACCGGGCACCGTAGCAACTACTCGAGGGTGCCGGACTCCGCGAGCTTGCCGATCTCACGGAACTCCATGCGAACCGCGCGCTCGAGGTGCTCGTGGGTCAGCGAGGTGCCCTCCTCGGCGGCGAGGAACGCGGCTCGCAGCGCGGCGTTGCGGATGTAGCCGCCCGACAGTCGGAACCGGTGCGACAGCGCCGCGAAGTCGATCGTGCCCTCGATCGGCACCTGCGCGGGGATCAGCGACTTCCAGAGCTGCTCGCGCATCTCCTCGTCCGGGAACGGAAACGTCACGCGGTAGGTCAGCCGGCGCTTGAACGCGGGGTCGATGGCGTTGCCGAAGTTGGTGGTGAGGATCGCGATGCCCTCGAAGCTGTCGAGGCGCTGCAGGAGGTAGTTGACCTCCATGTTGGCGTAGCGATCGACCGACGTCTTGACCTCGGTGCGCTTGGCGAACAGCGAGTCGGCCTCGTCGAACAGCAGCATGACCTGGCCGTCCTCCGCCGCATCGAACAGCGAGCCGAGGTTCTTCTCGGTCTCGCCGATCCACTTCGAGGTGATCTTCGAGACGTCGACCCGGTAGAGCTCGAGCCCGAGGTCGCGCGCGATCACGCCGGCGACCATCGTCTTGCCGGTGCCCGGGCTGCCCTGGAACAGCGCCGTGATCCCGCGGGCGGTGGTCAGCGCCCGATCGAACCCCCACTGCTCGTAGAC
>JALZOI010000798.1 GCA_030857245.1 Myxococcota bacterium | reverse complement strand
ACTTGCTCCACCGCGAGCGTGGTCACCGAGACGTCGTCGCCCGCGACGGCTTCGGGCGCCCGCGCCCGCGGCACCAGCGTCGGCCAGGTCTGGCCGCTCTTGGGATCGAGCAGCGTGACGTCGTCCTGGTAGACGCGCGCCGTGTTGTAGAGCTGGCCGAGCGCGGTGCCGAGCGGCAGCGTCTGGTAGCGCTCGGGATATTTCGCGAGGATCGCGTCGCGGATCGCCGCGCCGTGGCGCGTGCTCGCGGTCGGGAACAGGTGGTGCTCGGTGTGGTAGCCGAAGTTCAGGGTCAGCCACTCGAGCGGGCGCGGCAGCGTGACGCTCAGCGAGTTGACGAGCGGATCGTTGATCGCGGTCAGCGGGCTGAGGTTGTGGTTCGTCATGATGAACGCCATCACGATCGTGTTCGCGACGATCAGCGGCAGCAGGTAGACGAAGATGAACGGCACGAACCCGACGAGCACCGCGACAGTCGCCCAGAACGCCCAGCCAAGCGCCGACTCGAAGATCGCGCGGCGGTGGAGCCGCGGCGTCAGGAACCCGCGCTTGCGCGCGCCGAGCAGCATCTGCGTGCTCTGGCCGGTGTAGCCGAACAGCATGCTCGCGAAGCCGAGCAGGCGCTGGCGGCCGATGCCGAAGTGGTCGGCCATGACGCGGGCGGCGGGTTGCGTGCGGTACTCGTCGAGCGTCGGGTACATGTCCGGATCGACGCCCTGCTTGCCGCAGTGGTTGTGGTGGACGCGGTTGTGCCACGCGACCCAGAGCTGCGGCGAGACGGTGAACGGCAGCAGGCCGAACCAGCCGATGACGCGGATCGCGAGCCGGCCCTTGACGACGCCGCCGTGCAGGGTCTCGTGGCCGAGGAAGGTCACGCCCGCGAAGCAGATGCCGATGAGCAGCGAGACGACCGGCCACAGCGGCGCTGGCACGTGGCCGGCCGCGAGGGCCCAGGTCAGGCCGCCGATGATGGCGATGTGGACGGGGAGCCAGAGCACGCGCGAGGTCGCGGGCTCGAAGGTCGCCGCGGGCAGCGTGGGCCGCAGCTCGCGGGCGTAGGCAGCAACGGTCCGCAGCTCCATATCCGGCCTAGTCGAGCACGCATCCGCCTGGGGAGTAACCCGAGGTAGGGCGATATGTGCGGACCCGACCGAACCATGACGAACGCGAGTCGCGCCATGATCTCGCGAGCTTGCACCTCGCTGCAGCGGGGAGTGCCGCGTGCAAATCCGCGGGCCGCCTCGCGCGTTTTAGGAGGATGCCGTCACCCCGTCTCGCCCGCGCCGCCCTCGCTGCCCTGGTCCTCGCGCCGCTGATCGCCGCGGCGGCCGGATCGCCCCCCGACGTCAGCGGCGTCTACACCAGCAACTGGGACGAGGTCCGGCTGACCCAGGACGGCGACCGCGTGCGCGGCACCTACGTGTGCTGCGGCGGCGGCACGATCGAGGGCCGCATCATCGAGGGACGCACGCTGCGCTATCGGTGGCGCCAGCCGGGCGCGGCCGGCCTCGGCGTGTGGACCATCGACGGCGGCCAGCTCCGCGGCACGTGGGGCGCGGGCACCGACGATGACG
Source organism: Myxococcota bacterium (assembly GCA_030857245.1). Classification (GTDB taxonomy): domain Bacteria; phylum Myxococcota_A; class Polyangia; order Haliangiales; family Haliangiaceae; genus JABFXX01. Next base: position 1,685 of record JALZOI010000798.1, on the reverse strand, counting down.
ACGGCGGCCGCTGGGATCTCGCGAGCGCGCAGCGCGTCGCGCGCTGATCGCGCTCGAGACGCTCAGCTGCCGCCGGCGGTCCCGATCGCCAGCCGCGTCAGCCCGGACTGCTTCGCGCGCTCCATCAAGTTGACGACCCGACCGTGCGCGACGCCCTTGTCGGCCTTGAGCACGACCTGCGTGTTCTTGTCGCGCGCGAACGCGGCGCGGAACACGTTGTCGACGGTGCCATCGGACATCGCCTTGCCACCGATCACGACGTCACCGGTGATCGGGACCTCGATCACGAGCGACGCCTTCGCCGGATCGAGCTCCTGGGCCTGACCGGCCGGGAGGTTGATCTTGATGCCCGAGCGATTCTGGACGTCGTCCTGCTCTTCCTGCTTCGCTTCCTGCTCCTTCTCCTGGTTGCGCTCGACCTGCACGGCCAGCGCGCTCACCATGAAGATGATCACCATCACGAGGAAGACGTCGGTGAGCGGCGTGATGTTGATCTCCGCGAAGATCGAATCGTTGCCACCCTCCTCGCTGTCGTCGATGTCAGGCTGCTTCCCGGCCGCCATCGTCGTCTCCCTTCGTGCGCTTCTCCGTGCGATCGTCGGTGTCGCGCTTCGCGTCCGCGCCGTCGTCGCGCTTCAGCTTCTTGCTGGGCAGGGAGTCGCCCGGCGTGTCGAGCAGGAGCTCGAGGAACTCGTCGGTCAGCAGCTTCGCCTCGGTCGCGATCCGGTTCGCGCGCTGGCTGAAGAAGTTGAACAGGATGACGGCCTCGACGGCCACGAGGATACCCGCGGCGGTGACGATCAGCGCCTCCGAGATCGGGCCGGACACCATGTTGAACTTCACGGTCTCGTCGCCCTTGAAGCCGCCCATCGCCTCGATGATGCCGATGACGGTACCGAACAGACCGACGAACGGGGCCGTCGCGCCGATGGTGCCGAGCATCCACAGCCGCGATCGCAGATCCTGATTGACCCGCATCCGCTCGCGGTGGACCGCGGTGGCGACGTGCTCGGGCTTCGCGCGGCCGAGCCGCTCGTAGCCGACGAGGAAGACGTCCGCGATCGGCGAGGGCGAGCGCTCGCAGGCCGAGCGCCCCTCCTCGACCGCGCCGCGGGCCAGGCAGCGGGTGACCGTGTCACCGAGGCTGCGCGCCCGTGTCACGAACTTCCATTGTGCGATGCCGCGCTCGATCGCCACGGCCAGCGCGATCACGGAGAACGCGACGACGATCCACATCGCCCCGCCGCCATGGCTCATCAGGTCCCAGATAGACTCATCCATGCGTGCCTCATCGTTGATAGCACGGCGCGGCGAACCGGGGTCGTGAGCCCGGTCCTACCCTACAGGGCAAATGGTGCCTTGTAGCCCCCGCCGTCGAAGTCCACGAACACGGGCGTGGTGAACGCCGCCGCCGGTACGCCCGTACCCGTCAGCGCGGTTCTGATCGCAGCGAAGTCGCCCGAGAGGATCGCCGCGCGGCTCGCGTCGGTGATCGCGTTGTTGGGCAGCAGCGGGAAGATCGCCCGGTCGCCGCGGACGCGGAACACCAGCCACGCATCGCTGCCGGCGGCGCCGGGCCGGGTGACGATGTCGGCGGCGTCGAGCGTGATCGTCAGCGCCGCCTGGTAGCGACGCGCGCCGCCGGGACCCGACAGCGTCGCGAGCGTGACGGCGAGCGCCTGGGC
>JALZOI010000201.1 GCA_030857245.1 Myxococcota bacterium | reverse complement strand
TGCCGGGGCCGTTCGGTCCGCTCGCTCGCGTGACCGCCGGGATGACGCGGGCGCGGGTTGTCGCCGTCGTGCCGCGGGCACAGGCCGATGGCCCGCTGCTGTGGGCGCCGACGGGGCTCCCGGGCGTGGACGTCGAGATGGCGTTCGGTGCCCACGACGAGCTCGCGGAGATCGTCTACCGGCTGCCGCTCGCCGCGCGGCCGCAGCTCGTCACGGCGTGGGGCGCTCCGGTGCACGAGACCAACCTCTGGTTCGACCCGGTGCGCGGCTGGCGGGCGCGCCTCGACGAGGACGCGATCAACGGCAAGGTCGAGCTCGTGATCCGCCCGTACGTGCAGTTCGACAAGCTGGTCAGCTCCCGCGGGATCGAGATCGGCGGGTTCGCGCTGCTCGGGGCGCCGGCCGCGAAGGTCGCGACGCATTTCGGGCCCGGCTTGATCGCGCGCGAGGAGCCGGAGCTCCTTGGCGAGGTCGAGCTGATCCCCACCGAGGTCTGCAGCGATCCGACCCGCCTCGTGATCGGCACGTCCGCGAAGGACGTCGTCGACCGCGTGGTCCTCTCCCAGTGCTACGATGACTGGGACGTCGCGCGCCGCGCGGTGCTCGCCACGCTCGAGCGCACGTGGGGCCGCGCCACGCCGACCCGCACCGCGGACGATCGGCTGGGCTGGGCGTGGTCGTCGCCGGGGCACCGCATCCTCGCCGAGGACACGCGAGCAGGTCCGGACGGCCCCGCGGTGTGGAAGATCACGGTCACGGCGCGCTGACGACGCAGGCGCCGCGCCGAGCCGCGCGCGCGGCCTGTCCCGCGTGCGGCCTGTCCCGCGTGCGGTCCCGCCACTGTCCCTTCGCCGTGCGGGCAGCGACGCGATATGACCGGCGCATGTCGCGAGCACCGTACGTGGGTCTGCATGTCGGGACGGGTGAGCGGCGCGCGACCGCGGCCGACATCGTGGCGAGCGTGCAGCGCGAGATCGCGAGCGGCTCGCTGCCGGCGGGGAGTCGCCTGCCGCCGGTGCGGGCGCTCGAGAAGCAGCTCGGCCTCTCGAAGAACACCGCCCAGGCGGCGTACGACGAGCTGGTGGCGCGCGGGCTCGTCGAGGCCCGCGAGCGGGAGGGCGTGTTCGTGCTGGCGGCCACGCGGCTCGCGAGCCCGCCGCCAATCGCGGCGCCGCCGCTGCCCGTGTTCGTGCCGTCGCCGCTGCCGCCTCCCGAGATCCACGTGCGCGGGACGACGCCGCTGTCGACCGTGTTCATCGATCCCGAGCTGCTGCCGACCGAACGGATCGCGGAGTGCGCGCGCTCGGTGCTGCGCGAGAAGATGCCGAGCCTCTACGAGCCGCAGGGCTACCGCCCGCTCCGCGAGGTGATCGCGAAGCGGCTGGCCACGCGCGGCCTCGACGTCGAGGCCGACGAGATCGTGATCACGACCGGCTCGCAGCAGTCCCTCGATATCGTCGCGCGCTCGCTCGCGGTCCGCAAGATCGCGCTCGAGTCGCCGGTCTATGCCTACGCGAAGCTGCTGTTCGAGAGCCTCGGCTCGGAGCTGATCGGGCTGCACCTCGATCCGTTCGCGGGCATCGATCTCGAGGCGTGGGATCGCGCGCTCGCGCAGCGGCCATCGCTCGCGTACCTGATCCCGAGCTTCCACAATCCCACCGGCTACTCGTACACGAGCGCCGAGCTGCGCGGCGTGCTCGACCTCTGCCGCCGGCACGGCGTGGCGATCCTCGAGGACGACTGGGGCAGCGACATGCTGTCCGATGGCGAATACCGGCCGATGCTGCGCATGCTCGGCGGCAAGCACGTCATCTACGTCAACTCGTTCACGAAGAAGCTGCTGCCATCGCTGCGCGTCGGGTTCGTCGCGGCCTCGCCGGAGCTCGTGCCGACGCTGGTCGCGATGAAGCGGCTGTCGACGCTCGGCAACGCGTGGCTCACCGAGGCGGTCGTCGCCGAGTTCCTCGATCGCGGCTACTACGACACGCATCTCTCGGCGCTCCAGAGGGCGCTCGATACGCGGTACGCGTCGTGCCTCGCCGCGCTCGACGAGCTGATGCCGGACGGCGTGCGGTGGACGCGGCCCGGCGGGGGTCCCACGCTGTGGCTCGATCTGCCGCGCGCGATCGATCTACCGGCGCTCGAGAGGCACCTCGCGCGCCGCGGCGTGATCGTCAGCAACGCGTCGGCGGCGTTCCTCGGCGTGCCGCACCTGCACGGCTTCCGGATCGCGTACGCGTTTCTCTCAGAGGAAGAGATGCGGTCGGCGCTCACGATCCTCGCGGATTCACTCCGCTCCCTCGCGCGCTGATCTTTGGTGCTTGCACCGACACGGGCGCTCGGTGATCACTGGTCTCGATGCGGGTGAAGCCGGCCTTGCTGTGCCTCGGCAGTGTTCTGGTGTTCGCCACCGCGGTGAGCGCCGCACCGGCGTTCGACAAGCGCCTCGCGCCCCCGAAGGTCTTCGACGGGATCCGCGCCGGGATGACGGTGACCGACGCGCAGGCCCGGCTCGGCACGTTCGCGCCCGACGCGGCGTACCAGGACGCCGCGCGGCGCACGCGGCTCGTCAAGGACGCGGGTGACGGCGCGACATACTACGTCCTCGTCAAGGGCGAGGTGATCGCGCGGATCGGCATCGAGGCGCCGGAGCGCGGGCTCGTGCCGCGGCTCGCGAAGCTGTGGGGCGCGCCGCTGCGCACCACGAACCTCGCGAACGAAGAGGTCACGTCGTGGACCGGCGCGGACTGGCGCGTCGATCTGTCGTGCCGCCACACGCTGTGCCGGATGGCGTTCCACCAGGCGCTGACGCCGGCGTACTTCGGCGCCACGGTGCAGCCGCCGGGTGCGCTCGCGGGGCTGCGGCCCGGGATGACGCGGGACGAGGTCGCGCAGCTCTCGCCGCGGCATCTGGCCGGGGACGTGCCGGCCGGTCCCGAGGACGTCCGCGTCACGGTCGATCTCGTGAAGAGCGGGCACCTGCGCTCGGTGCTGGTCGGCGGGCTGCCGGCCGGTGCGGGCGCGCTGCTCGAGATGGCGTGGGGCACCGCGGCGCCCGCGGCCGATGGCAGCCTCGTGTGGTTCAACCCCGACCGCGGATGGCGCGCGGTCTACAACGAGGGCCTCCACAGCGTGCAGTTCTCGGGCTACGTGCCGGCGACGAAGCTGCTCGGCGCGGGGCCGGGCATCGCGCTGCTCGCCAAGCCGATCCTCGGCGCGACGCGCGAGCAGATCCTCGCGGCGTATCCGCTGTTCCGCGCGGATCGCAAGCAGCTCACGCTCGCGCTGCCGCCGACGGAGGGTGGGATCGGCAACGTCGACGTCAGCTTCGACTCGAGGTCGCAGCGCGTGACGAGGATGGCGATCCAGCTGCCGTACGACAGCACGGCGCGCCGTGACGAGCTGATCAAGCTGATGGCCGCGAAGTGGGGCACGCCGCAGGAGCAGCTGCAGGGCGGCATCAAGGTCCTCGCGTTCCCGACCGACAAGATCACGATCATCGCGTCGCAGACGACGATGGGGACGGCGCCGGCGCTCGAGCTCGTGTTGCGCCTCCCGTAGCCCTGCGCTCTTGTGCAACGCGCGCGGCCGCGTCATCAATGTGCGGTGCAACTCCCGCCGTACCTCCTGACCGCCGCGTGCGCGCTGGCGGTGGGAGCGGCCTGCGGCTCGGCACCGGCGGCGACGGCCGAGTTCTTCGGCCCGACGATCGAGCCGCCGCGCGGGCTGTCGAAGCTGCACCCCGGCATGAGCGTCGCGGAGGCGAAGCAGCGCGTGCCGGAGCTCCGGGAGGACCACGGCGGGGTGCGCGACAAGCTCGTGCTCGACTCGGGGGTCAGCGACGTCAAGCTCGAGGTCCGGGTCGATGCCGGCACGGTGTCGAGCATCCTGGCGGTGGTGCAGGGGCACGGCGCGCGCGAGCTGCTGACGCGGACCTGGGGCGAGCCGCAGATCACGCGCGACTCACTCGGCCAGGCCGAGGTCACGTGGGCCAGCGAGGCCAGCGGCTGGAAGGTCGAGCTCGACTGTCTCGAGCGCAACTGCGTGATCGAGTACCTGCCGTACCACGTGCTGACGGCCGAGCTCTTCGGCGCGCACGTGGTGCCGCCCAGGGAGCTCGCGTCGCTCAGGGTGGGGATGCCGCTCGCGGAGGCGCGCAAGCTGGCGCCGGGTCCGGTCGACGTTCGCGGCGGGATCGCGAGCGGCGTCGATGGCGTCCGTCACTTCGTCGCGGTCGATGACAAGCGCGGCATCGTCCGCGGGATCTACGTGAACCTGCCATCGCACGCGAAGGACCTGATCGAGGAGGCGTGGGGCAAGGGCCTGGCCGCGACCGAGCCCGTCGGCAAGCAGGTGCTGGTATGGCCCGACCCGACGACCGGCTGGCGCGCGACGCTGCGCCCGGCACTCGGCCGCAGCTTCGATCTCGCGTTCGACAACTACCTGCCGGCCGCGCAGCTGTTCGGCGAGCAGCCCGACGTGGTCGACGCGGCGCCCGTCCTCGGCCTCACCGTCGAGGAGGTCAAGCGCACCTACGACGTCACGGCGCAGGGCAAGGACCTCGTGCTCACGCTGCTGCCGACCGAGTGGGAGCGCACCGCCACGAAGGTCACGCTCGGCACCAGCGGCGGCCGCATCCGCGAGCTCACCCTCGCGATCCCGTTCAAGGCGCATCCGAGCGCGAAGGACACGCTCCACGATCTGTTCCGCGCGAAGTGGGGCGAGCCGCGCCCGTCGATGGCCGACGGCAAGCTCCTCGTCTTCCGCGACGGCCAGCCGCGCGTCGAGGTCCGCGAAGACCCCGAGCACGACGTCTGGCGCCTCGAGATCCGCTAGGGGACGCCCTCCACGAGCGCAACTTCGTGCGATCCGAGTCCGCGAACTTGCTAGTCCCCTTCCGAGGGGACTTCATGCGGATGCGGCTGCGGCTCGCGCACGTCGCCGCGGAAGCGAAGCTCGGAGACGCGATGCTGCTCGAAGGTGGCTTGCGCTTCGCGGAGGCTGACGGCGTGGCGCCGCCCCGCCACTCGGGATCGCGGGCCTGGACCTCGTCGGCTTCCCAGTAGCACACCGGACAGATCTCGAACGTGCCCGGCGGCGGCTCCGACAACGTCAGGTAGCGACAGCACGGACACGCGAAGCCGGGCTTCGGCGGTGACGCAGCGGGTCCGCCCAGCTCGCGAGCCATCCTAGATCGCGTCGTTCGTGATCGCCGTCCGCGCCTGCTCGGACAGCAGGCGGACCGCGAAGATCATCGGCGCGAACCGCGCGTCCTGCGTCAGGCCTTTTGCGAAGCGGTAGTAGATCTGCTGCGCGATCACCGCCGTCTTCAGGAGGCCGAACGCGTAGTAGAAGACGAGCGAGTCGGTGGTGCGGCCCGAGCGCTCGAGGTACCGCGCCGCCACCTCCTGCCGCGTCATCATGCCCGCCCGTGCGGTCGGGCCGAACGGCATCGCGTGGTACGCGGGCGGATCGCTCGCCTGCGCCCAGTACGACAGCGCCGACCCGAGGTCCATCAGCGGGTCGCCGATCGTCGTCATCTCCCAGTCGAGCACGCCGGTGATCGACGCGAGCGCCGGATCGAAGATCACGTTGTCGAACTTGAAGTCGTTGTGGATCAGCGCCGGCGGGCCCTCGGCCGGCCGGTGCGCCGCCAGCCACGCGGCGACCTCGGTGACCGCCGGCAGATCATCGGTCTGCGACTTCGCGTAGCGCTCGGTCCAGCCGGTGACCTGGCGCTCGATGTAGCCGGTGGGCTTGCCGAAGTCGCCGAGCCCGGCCGCCGCGTAGTCCACCGCATGCAGCTCGACGAGCGCATCGACGAGCAGCTCGCAGACCCGCCGCACCTGCGCGTGATCCGCGGCGAGCTCGGCGGGCAGGTCCTTGCGCAGGATCACGCCGTGCCGGCGCTCCATCAGGTAGAACGGCGCGCCGAGCACCTCGCCCGTCGCCTCGTACGCGAACACCCGCGGCGCGCGCGCGTAGACCGGCGCGAGCTTCGACAGCACCGTGTACTCGCGCCCCATGTCGTGTGCCGACTTCACCTTCGAGCCGAACGGCGGCCGCCGGAGCACGTACTCGCGATCGCCGTGGCGCACGAGGTACGTGAGGTTCGAGTGCCCGCCCGGGAACTGCTCGGCCGTGACCATGCCGCCCGGCGGCAGCTCGGCGTCGAGGTACGCGGTCAGCTTCGCGAGCTCGAGCTCCTCGCCGGCGCGGATCGCCCGCGGCTCGTCGGCGGGCAACGCCCCCGCGCTCACGCCTGGTACCTCGCGAGGATCCGCTTCGCCACCACCATCTTGTGGACCTCGTCCGGCCCGTCGTAGATCCGCGCCCCGCGCTCGTGCACGTAGTAGTGCGCGAGCACGGTGTCGCTCGTGATCCCGAGCGCGCCGTGCAGCTGGATCGCCCGATCCACGAGCTGCAGCATGACGTTCGCGACGTAGAACTTGATCACCGAGACCTGATCGCGCGCCGCCGCGAACCCCTTCTTCTCGATCGTCCACGCGGCGTGCAGCACCATGAGGCGCGACGCGTCGATCTCGGCGCGCGCCTCGGCGATCCAGCCCTGCGCGATCTGCCGGCTCGCCAGCATCTTGTCGTCCGCGATCTTGCGGCGCGTGATGTGGCGGCACGTCAGGTCGAACACGCGCTCGCAGATCCCGATCCACCGCATGCAGTGGTGGATGCGCCCGGGGCCGAGCCGCTCCTGCGCGATCACGAAGCCCAGGCCCTCACCGCCGAGCCGGTTGGTGACCGGCACGCGGCAGCCGCGGTACCAGATCTCCGAGTGGCTGCCCCAGCCCGAGCCCTCGTCGCCCATGATCTTGATGTTGCGGACGCGGTCGAACCCCGGCGTGTCCGTCGGGACGATGATCATCGACGCGCGCCCGTGCGGCGGCGCCTCCGGGTTCGTCACCGCCATCACGATCGCGAAGGCCGCGCCGTCGGCCGCGGTGGTGAACCACTTGTGGCCGTCGATCACGTAGTCGTCGCCGTCGCGGACCGCGCGGCACGACAGCATCGTCGGGTTCGAGCCCGGGTTCTCGGGCTCGGTCATCGAGAAGCACGACCGCAGCTCGCCGCGCGCGAGCGGTGCGAGCCAGCGCGCCTGCTGCTCGGGCGTGCCAAACTTGTGCAGGATCTCGAGGTTGCCGGCGTCGGGCGCCTGCGCGCCGAACACGTAGTGGCCGAGCGGGGAGCGCCCCAGCCGCTCGCTGACCAGCCCGTGCTCGACGAGGCCGAGCCCGAGGCCGCCGAGCTCCTTCGGCAGCTGCGGCCCCCACAGCCCGGCTTCCTTGACCTGGCGGCGGAGCCCGTCGAGCACCGGCGCGGCGGCGGCGAAGCCTTGCTCGAGCACGGCGTGCTCCGCGGGGATGACGTGGTCGGCGATGAACGTCTCGATCCGCTCGAGGAGCGGCTTCACGGCGGCGGGCGGATCGAAGTCCATGGTCGGGTTCCTTTGCGAATCCTGAAGCTCGCGCTTGATGCGCGAGTGGGGTCCTGAAGCTCGCGCTTGATGCGCGAGTGGGGTCCTGAAGCTCGCGCTTGATGCGCGAGTGGGGGCGGTGTCAGCGGGCCGTTTCGAGGCCCTCGGGCAGGTGCGCGGTCAGGTTGAAGGTCACGAGCGACAGCTGGTCGGGTTGCCAGTCGAAGTTCTCGCTGCGGAACCGGAGCTCGGTGATCGACGCGTTGCGGATCACGATGCTGGTGCGCACCATGCGCGCGTCGGGGATCCCGAACGTCAAGCCGACGGCGACGCCGATCGGCCCCGCCGAGGTCACGCACGCGAGCCGCGCGCCCGAGCCGGCGGCGCGCAGCACGCGGTCGAGCCCGTTGCGCACGCGCGCGACGAACGTGCCGACCCGCTCCACGCCCTCGACGTGCCACTCGTCCGCCGACCACCGGCGCAGGATCGTGTGGAACGCGTCATCGAGCAGGCGCGGCGTCGGCGCGCTGGTCAGCGCCGCGAACTTCGGATCCTCGGCGACCAGCCGCGGCACCAGGTGCTGCAGCATCTCGAACGCCGGGTACTCGGCGAGCTCCGGCAGCGTCTGCGCCGCCGGCACCGCGGCGCCGAGCGCGACCGCCTGCTCGCTCGCGGTCGTGATCGTCTGCTGCTGGCGGCGGAGCGGCCCGGCATAGACCGCGTCGAGCTGCGCCTTCGCCAGCCAGTGACCGACCGCACGCGCCTGCTCATAACCGCGGGTCGAGAGCCGGTCGTAGTCGGCCTCCCCGTACGAGGCCTGGCCATGGCGGATCAGGTAGAGCGTGCCCACGTGCGGCGCATCCTAGACCGACCCCGCGCGGGGGCAAACGGCATGGGCAGCAAGCCGCGAGCAGGCGAGGCCATGGTCGGCCGACTCCCGCGCGCGGCGATCGCGGGTGTCGCATATCGGCCTACGTCACGAGATCACAATGGTTCGCCTCACGATCAAGAAGGTTCGCCGTGGCGCGAACCTTGGTACGTTCGCGGTCATGAGGCTCGGGCTGATCTGCGCGTTCACCTTTGCGATTGGCTGCGGACCCGGCACGGGAGGTGGCGGTGACGACACCGATCCCACCGCCGGCGACGCCGATGGCGACAACATCAGCGACACCGACGAAGGTCGCGCCACCGGCGTCGACACCGACGGGGACGGCACCCCCGATTACCTCGACGACGACAGCGATGGTGATGGCATCCCCGACTACCGCGAGGCCGGCGACGCCTTGCCGGGCACCGCGCCGGTCGACTCCGATGCCGACGGGCTGCCCGACTTCCGCGATCTCGACAGCGACGCGAACGGCCGCGAGGATGGGCTCGACGGCGTCGATGACGACGACAACGACACGCTCGGGAACTACGCCGATCCCGATGACGACGGGGACAACATCTACGACGTCGACGAGCTCGGTCCCAACCCGCTCGCGCCGGTCGACACCGATGGCGACGGCACGCCCGACTATCGCGACACCGACAGCGACGGCGACACGATCTCGGATCTGTTCGAGACCAACGCCGACTACGACTCCGACGGCGACGGCAACTTCCGCGATCTCGACAGCGACGGCGACTGCATCCCCGACATGATCGAGGCACGCGGCACGCCGCCCGCCGACTCCGACATGGATAGCCGCCCCGACTACCTCGATCGCGACAGCGACGACGACGGCGTGCCCGACGGCACCGAGGACGCCAACTGCAACGGCGCCACCGACGCTGGCGAGTCGAGCGCGACCGACGAGGACACCGACGGGGATGGCGTCAGCGATCTCGTCGAGACCGCCGCCGGCACCGACCCGACGGACCCGGCGTCGAACCCGCAGGCGAACGGCGACTACGTGTTCGTCGAGCCGTACATGAAGCCGCAGACCCCGCTCGAGGACAACCTCGACTTCTCGACCAAGCTCCAGGCCGTCGATCTCTACGTCATGCTCGATCGGTCGGGCTCGATGTCGACCGAGATCACGTCCGTCCGCGACAACCTCGCCAGCGTGGTCTCGAGCGTCGCGTGCGCCCCGCTCGGGACCGGGGTGCTGCCCAACTGCATCCCCGATCTGTGGGCCGGCGCCGGCACCATTGGCTACAAGGGCAGCGGCGTGCAGGCCTACCAGAACTGGGTCGACATCCGGCCCAACGCGACGTTCGGCAACGTGCTGATCACGTCACCGTCGTCGAGCACCGACACGCAGGAGCCGCTCACGTTCGGCGCATTCGCCGCCGTGACCGGTCAGGGGGGCAGCAGCTTCGGGATGGCATCGGTGCCGGCACGAGCGAGCTGTGCGGGCTCGCCGGCGGCGAACGCCGGGAATCAGACCTTCGGCTACCCGTGCTTCCGCCAGGGCGCACTGCCGGTCGTGCTGCTCGCCACCGACGAGCCGCCGCTGTCCAGCGGCGACACGTACAAGACCCCGAACTGGGATTCGATCGTGAAGCCGCAGTACCTCGCGAGCAAGGCCCGCCTCGTCGGCATCCTCGGCGAGAGCCCCACGAGTGGGACCCTGACGGACCTTCGCAAGATGGCGACCGACACCGGCGCGATCGACGCGGCGAACAACAACGCACCGCTCGTCTTCAACGGTGCGGGCGCCACCGCCGCCGCCGCCATCAAGACGGGCATCCTGGCCCTCGCCAACGGCCTGCCGCTCGACATCAACGCGGTCACGGCCGACGCACCGGGCGACGCGGTCGACGCGGTCGCGGCGTTCGTCGACCACATCGAGACCCTCCAGCTCGGCACCGCGGAGTGCGCCAGCGGCCTGACCGATGTCGATACCAACGGCGACACGTTCGACGACAAGTACCTCCAGGTCCGCACCGGCACGCCGGTCTGCTGGAAGGTCGTCAGCAAGCCGAACACCACGGTGCCCGCGACGAGCGAGCCCCAGCTGTTCCGCGCGACGATCACCGTGTTCGGTGACGGTGTCACCCAGCTCGACCAGCGCGACGTGTTCTTCCTCGTCCCGCCCGCGCCGCTCGACGGCCCGCTGCAGTAGCTGCCCGGCCGCGGGGCTCCCGCTCAGAAGTACATCTTGCAGCTCTTGCAGTAGAAGCGGAGGTGGGCCTCGACCCACGCCATCGGCGCTTCGCACTGCGGGCAGGCAGGCGACGGGCCGCTGGTCGCGGCTTGCTGCTCGCTCGGCGGCGGCAGCGAGTCCGGGGCCGTGGAGATCGGCAGCTTCGGCTCCGCGGTCGGCGCCACGAACGGCGCGACCGGCGTCTTGGTCCGCGCGATCGCGGTG
>JALZOI010000200.1 GCA_030857245.1 Myxococcota bacterium | reverse complement strand
GGTCCGCGACGACCGCGGGCGGCTCGGCGACCGCCATCGCTCCGATCACCGACGCGGCCATGCCGACGGCGGAGGCGCGCGCCGGCAGCGCGCAGGCCGGCAGCGCGCAGGCTGGGAGCGCGCATGCTGGGAGCGCCGGCAGCGCGGCGCTCATCCACGACGCTGGCAGCCGCACCGCGCCCGACCCGCCCGACGATCCCCGGTCGCTCGCGAAGATCGCGATCGACAGCGTACCGCGCGGCGCGACCGTGACCGCGCCTGACGGCACCGTGCTCGGCAAGACGCCGCTCAAGCTGGCGTGGCCGGTGTCCACCCAGGAGGTCGTGTTCGAGCTCCGCGCGCCGGGTTATCGCAAGAAGCCGACCCCCATGAGGGTCAGCGGCAACACCACGATCCTCGTCGAGCTCGAGCGCGCGCCCCGCGCCGCCGGCAGCCGCGGCAGTGCCGCGCCCGGCCCCTCCGATACCGGCCTGATGCGCCCCGAGTAACCGCTGGCGGTGTGACCGCGGTATGCTCCCGGCCATGATCGTCGCCATCGTTGCGGGGCTGCTGGTCGCGGTGCTCACCGCGTTCCTGGCCGCTCGCGCGGCGGCGGCCGAGGCCTCGCGGGTCGCCCGCGCGGTGGTCGACAAGGCCCGCGGTGAGGTCGCCGCGACCCGCAAGGCGGCCGAGCTCGAGGCGGCGGCGCAGCGCAAGCAGCTCGAGACCGAGGCGCGGACCGAGGCGCTGCAGATCCGCAACGCAGGTGACGAGGCGATCGCGCGCGAGGAGGCCGCCGTGGAGCGCCGCGCCGAGACGCTCGCGCGCCGCGAGGCCGAGCTCGGCACGCGCGAGGACGCGATCGCGCAGCAGGCCGAGCAGTACGACCAGGTAGATCGCGAGCTGCAGTCGCGGCGCGACCGCGCGACCGGCGTCGAGCGCGACGTCCAGAAGCAGCTCGCGTCGGGCCGCACCGACCTCGAGGCCCGCGCGGGGGTCAGCGGCCGCGAGCTGATCGCGCGGCTCGGGCAGGCCTGGATCGAGGACGCGAAGGCCCGCGCCGCGGCCGAGGTCCGCGCGATCGATCAGAGCGCGGCGGATCCTGCGCATGACCGCGAAGCGCGCCGCGTCATGGAGATCGCGGCGACGCGCTACCACCACCACTACCTGACCGAGCGCGCGCAGAACCACCTGCGGGTCGGTCCCGAGATCGTCGCGATCCTGCTCGACCAGAACGCCGCGCTGCACAAGGCGCTCGAGCAGGTGTCGGGCCTGCAGCTGCTGATCAACGACGACAAGGATGCGGTGCGGCTCGATGGCCTCGACGGCGTCGGCAAGGAGATGGTCCGCCGCGCGGTCGGTCGCCTGATCAAGAAGCCCGAGTCGATCGATGACGCTCGCAAGGATCCCGAGGGCTGGTCGACGCGTGCGCGCGAGCACCTCAACCAGGAGATCCGGTCGCTCGGCAAGCGCGCCTTCCAGACGCTCGGCATCCAGAAGGCGCACCCGGAGATCGTCGAGCTCGTGGGCGCGCTCAACTTCCGCACGAGCTACACGCAGAACCAGTGGTGGCACGCCGTCGAGTCGAGCTACCTCGCCGGCATGATGGCCGCCGAGCTCGGGCTCGACGAGAAACTAGCTCGGCGCGCGACGCTGATGCACGACATCGGCAAGGCGCTCACGCACAAGATCGAGGGCTCCCACGCGGTGATCGGCGCCGACATCGCGCGCCGGCTCGGCGAGCCCGAGCTCGTCGCGAATGCGATCGGTGCGCATCACGCAGACGAGCCGTGTAACTCGGTCTACGCGTATCTCGTCGCGGCCTCGGACGCGATGAGTGGCGCCCGACCCGGTGCGCGGCGCGAGCTCGCCGAGGGCTTCACGGCCAAGGTCGAGGACCTCGAGCGGATCGGGCTGGCGCGCCGCGGCGTGATCGACGCGCACGCCGTGCACGGCGGTCGGGAGCTCCGGGTCTACGTGCGGGAGCGCGACGTCGATGACCTCACGGTGGTCGAGATGTCGACGGAGATCGCGAACCAGATCGCCGAGGAGATGACGTTCCCCGGCCAGATCAAGGTCACCGTGATCCGCTCGTTCGAAGCGACCGCGACCGCGAACTGATCGCGCGTTACTTGATCCCGGTTTACGGGCGAGTCCGTCACAGCGCACGCCACCCGCGAGCGCCGTGTGGTCACTCCCACGTCGGGAGCAGAGGAGGATCAATAGACGCGTGGACGAGCGCTCCGCGGTGTCACGTCGTGCGCGAGGGCACACATGGTGCAAGCAGGCGGGCGACTTCGCAACCAGGGAGAGAACGATGGCCAACCAGAATCAGAACGGGCGCAACGTCGCCCGGCCCGACGACACCCGCCCGAGCTGGCGCACGCAGGACCAGAGCTACCGCTCGCGGGGCGACGACGATCGTGAGGACGACGACGATCGGTCCTCGAGCGATCGTGATCGCTCGCGTCTCGGTGGCGGCCGCAGCGTCGGTCGCGATGATGATCGCGATGACAGCTACCGGATGACGGAGCGCTACGGGCAAGGCCAGAGCGGCGCTGGCTCGGGACGCTACGGTGATGATCGATCGCTCGGCTTCCAGAATCGGAACCAGGTCGGTTCGCGCGGTCGCTCTGACGAGGGTGTGTCGACCGATGATCGCTTCACGGGGCGCGGGGGCCATTCGAGCCAGTACTGGGAGGATCGCGGCGATCGCCAGCACTCGTACGATGCCGATCGCATGGGTGGCCAGGGCGGCCAGCAGCACAGCGGTTACAACAGCGGCTACAACCAGGGCAGCATGGGGTACGGCGGGTACGGCGGGCAGCAGCAAGGCACGCAGCAGCACGTCGGCTCGCAGCAGTACTACCGCGGTGGATCGGGCGGCGCGCAGTCCGGTGATCAAGGCGGCGTGTCCGGTCCGGGCGGCCACAGCGGCTACTTCGGCCAGGGCCACCAGGGGCAGTTCGATCGCGGCAACATCGGCCACGTCGGCGAGGGCGCGTCACAGCAGCGGTATCAGCAGGGCATGGGCGGGCAGCAGCAGGGCGAGCAGGGTTGGGGACAGCAGGGTCCCTCCCAGGGCTCGACCGGCGGCTACTCGTCGGGTGGCATGGGCTCGTTCGGCGGTCAGGGTCAGGGCATGGGGTATGGGCAAGGCCACGGCATGGGCCACCAGAGCTCGTTCGGCGGCGGCCAGGGCATGTACGGCCAGGGGCAGTACGGGCAGGGGAGCCAGAGCAGTTACGGCCAGAGCCATCAGGGCTCGAGCCAGAGCCACCAGGGGCAGGGAAACCTGGGCTACTTCGGCCAGGGCGGGCCGGGCACCGAGGGCATGCAGAGCCAGCGCGGCCAGGGCATGTATGGGCAGGGGCAGGGCAGCCAGAGCCAGCACCGCGGCGATGGCGGCCACCAGGGTGGCCATCAACCGGGCCTGCTCGAGCGCATCGGCGACAAGATCGGCGAGAAGCTCGGCCTGCATCGCGGCAAGGGCCCGCAGGGCTACATGCGATCCGACGAGCGCGTCCGCGAGCAGGTCTGCGAGGCGCTGGCCGATGACGACCACGTGGACGCGAGCCACATCGAGATCATCGTGAAGAGTGGCGAGGTGATCCTGACCGGCACGGTCGAGGACCGGCAGCAGAAGCGGCAGGCCGAGGATGTCGTCGAGCGCTGCCCGGGCGTCAAGGACGTGCAGAACCAGCTGCGCGTAGGCTCGCCCGATCAGCACCGGCTGCGAGGCAACCAGAGCTCGAGCGGCGCGGTCACTAAGAACGAGACGGAGATGCCGATCAGCACGAGCGACAGAACCACGGGATCTTCGACGGGCGCGTCGACCTCGAGCACCTCGGGGACATCGAAGAACCGCGCTTGAGCGCACATCGTTGACATCGTGCTCGTCATCCGACGATCGCGGTGTGGCCAGGCAGAACGAGTGACGGCGTTCTGCCTGGTCTTTTTTCGGCGAGCGTCAGGCGCACGCGACGGCACGTGGGATGCAGTCGTACCTTCCGCGATGCGCTACCACGACGAAGAAGAAGATCCGAAGAGCCCGCGTCCCGTGCCCGGTCGCCGCAAGGGGGACAACTCCCTCGAGTCGCAGGAACACGAGCCCTTCCAACTCAGTCCCGACGGCCACGAGGATTCCCGTGATCGCCATCGGCACGTCCGCTACTGAGCAATCCAGGTCGCTGCTCGTAGCTTCACCGGCGGTGCTGGGGTTCCAGCATCGCCGCGCCGCGTTTCGGCGTGCGCTTTTCGCGTCGCGGTCGCGGGTGACCCAGCGGCGCTGACCCGCGCGGCTCGCCCGGGAGTGCCGCAAAGCACGTGATTCCCTCACGATCAGGTCGCGACCAAGACTCGCACCTAAACGTGAGGGTTGGCCTTGACACCATGTAGTTCTCTCTACATAGTGCCTCCAGTTGCACTAAACCTTACGTACGCGTAAGGGTTGCAGCGCACCAGGTCCCATGGCCCAGAAAGAGGAATCCAAGCTCATGCGTGTCGGGGAGCTCGCGAAGGCGGTCGGCAAGACCGTGCGCGCGATGCACCTCTACGAGGAGCTCGGGCTGCTCGAACCGCAGACGCGGTCCGAGGGCGGGTTCCGGCTGTACGGGCCCCAGGCGGTCGACCGCATCCACTGGATCGTCAAGCTGCAGGCGATCGGCTTCACGCTCGCCGAGATCCAGGGGTTCGTGAAGGACTTCCAGGGTGCGGGCTCTGGTCGCGAAGCGACCGAGCGGGTGCGGGCGATGTTCACGGAGAAGCAGGCGCGGATCCGCGAGCAGATCACCCAGCTCCAGGTCATCGAGAACGACCTCAGCGAGGCGCTCGTCTACCTCGACTCCTGCCAGACGTGCAGCGACGACTACGCCCCCGCCGCGTGCGGCGACTGCGATCACCACGGCCACCACAAGGGCGACGCCCCGCCGCTGTTCGCGGGCGTCGCCGGGCTGCGCCGCCCCGAAGCCGACGCGAAGTCGAAGGACTTCGATGTCCCCGTCACCGTGCTGTACCGAGAAGGAAACAACTAATGAGTGCGACGAGTGCCAAGGCTCCCTCCAAGATCGAGGTCGTGGGTCCGCAGGGTCCGGACGGTCCCGGAACCGGAACATCGACCGTGAAGCTTCCGATCTTCATGGACAACCACTCGACGAGCGCCGTGGACCTTCGCGTCGTGCACGCGATGCTGCCGTACTTCACGCAGCACTTCGGCAACGCGGCGAGCCGCAACCACTCCTTTGGCTGGACGGCCGAGGCAGCGGTCGAGAATGCCCGCGGCCAGATCGCGGCGTTGCTCGGTGGGGATGCCAAGGAGATCGTCTGGACCTCCGGTGCGACCGAGTCGAACAACCTCGCCATCAAGGGCGCGGCCTCGTTCCTCAAGAAGCAGGGCAACCACCTCATCACCGTCGAGACCGAGCACAAGTCGGTGATCGACGCGTGCAAGCGCCTGCAGCGCGAGGGCTTCGAGGTCACGTACCTGCGTCCCGCGAAGGACGGCCTCGTCACGCCTGATCAGGTCGTCGCGGCGATGACCGACAAGACGATCCTCGTCTCGATCATGGTCGCCAACAACGAGATCGGCGTGATCCAGCCGATCGAGGCGATCGGCGCCGCCATCAAGGCGCGCAACCCGAAGTGCCTGTTCCACACCGACGCCGTGCAGGCGTTCGGCAAGATCCCGTTCGACGTCGAGCAGGCCAAGGTCGATCTCGCCTCGGTCACGGCGCACAAGCTCTACGGGCCCAAGGGCATCGGGGCGCTGTGGGTCCGCCGCAAGCCGCGCGTCCGCATCGATCCGCTCATCGATGGGGGCGGTCACGAGCGCGGCATGCGCTCGGGCACGCTGCCGGTGCCGATGATCGTCGGCTTCGGCAAGGCCGCGGAGCTCGCGAAGGCCGAGATGGCCGACGAGGCCGAGCGGCTGCTCGGGCTGCGCGAGCGCCTCCACAAGGGCATCACCGCGCGGTTGACGGAGACCTACGTCAACGGCTCGATGGAGCACCGGCTGCCCGGCAACCTCAACATCTCGTTCGCGTTCGTCGAGGGCGAGAGCCTGCTGATGGCGCTCAAGGATGTCGCGGTGTCGTCGGGGTCGGCCTGCACGTCGGCGTCGCTCGAGCCGAGCTACGTGCTGCGCGCGCTCGGCGTCGGTGACGAGCTCGCCCACACCTCGATCCGCTTCGGCCTCGGTCGCTTCAACACCGAGGAAGAGGTCGATCACGTCATCGAGCTGGTGACCAGGAGCGTCGAGCGCCTGCGGACGCTCTCCCCGCTGTGGGAGATGCACCAGGAAGGCATCGACATCAATTCCATCCAGTGGACTCCCCACTGACACCCGGATAGAGAGAAACCACCATGGCGTATTCAGACAAGGTCGTCGACCACTACGAGAACCCCCGCAACGTCGGGACGTTCAAGCAAGAGCAGGACGTCAGCACCGACGAGGTCGGGACGGGCCTGGTCGGCGCGCCGGCGTGCGGTGACGTGATGCGGCTCGAGATCCGCGTGAAGGACGGCAAGATCGCCGACGCGCGGTTCAAGACGTTCGGCTGCGGCTCGGCGATCGCGTCGAGCTCGCTGGCGACCGAGATGATCAAGGGCATGACCCTCGATCAGGCCGCGCTCATCAAGAACACGCAGATCGTCGAGGAGCTCAACCTCCCGCCGGTCAAGATCCACTGCTCGGTCCTCGCCGAGGACGCCATCAAGGCGGCCATCGAGGACTACAAGAAGAAGCACGCGAAGCCGGCCTGAGCCGTTCCCGCCGGAATCCGCAAGCCAAGGAAGCTCATGAACGCCACCCCGAACCACCGTGATCCCTCGCCGTCAGCGACCGCGACGCCCGTGCCCGCGATCTCCAAGAAGGAGGTCGCGATCACGGCGAACGCGGCCGAGGAGATCGCCAAGCAGAAGGCGAAGCGCGGCACCCCTGACGCGCGGATCCGGATCGGCGTGCGCGGCGGCGGCTGCACCGGTTTCACCTACGTCTTCGAGTGGGCCGACGAGGTCCGTCCGACCGACAAGGTGTTCTCCGGTCCCGAGGGTACGGGGGTGTCGATCGTCGTCGATCCGAAGAGCCTCGTGTTCCTCGGTGGGATGGAGCTCGACTTCGTGAAGGGCATGATGGGTCACGGCTTCAAGTTCAACAATCCGAACGCCAAGGGCGCGTGCGGCTGTGGTGAGTCCGTCCAGTTCTGAGCGCGCTGCCGCCGCCGCGGGCGACGCCTTCGGGCTGCTCGGGTTGCGGCCGCGGTTCGACGTCGAGGCCAGCGTGCTCGAGCGAGCGTTCTTCGATCGCACGAAGGAGCTGCACCCCGACCGGTTCGCGACGGCTCCGGCCGCCGAGCGGGTCGCGGCGCTGTCGAAGGCGCGCGCGCTCAACGATGCCTACCAGCTCCTGAAGAGGGAGGCGTCCCGCGCCGAGTACCTGCTCGCGCAGGAGGGCGTGACGATCGGTGACAACGAGCGCATCGATCCGGCGCTCGTGATGGAGCTGCTCGAGCAGCGCGAGGAGCTCTCGCTGCATCGCGTGAGCGGCAACCTGGCGGAGGTCGAGCGGCTGTGCGAGAGCATGCGCCGGCAGCGACGCACCGCGCTCGATCAGGTGAAGACGCTGTTCCAGGCAGCCGACGATCTCTCGGGCGACGCGCGGCGCACGCGGCTCGCGGAGATCAAGCGGCAGCTGATCCTCCTGCGTTACGTCGAGCGCTACCTCGAGGAGTGCGACTCCGCGCTCGACGAGGACTGAGAACCCACCCGCGCCGAGCGCGGGCTTCAGGAAGTTGAACCAGTGTTGCTCCAGATTGCAGAACCCGGCGAGTCGCGGGTCAAAGATGCATGCAAGCCCCGCGTCGTCGGGATCGATCTCGGCACGACGAACAGCCTCGTCGCTCACGTCGAGGACTCATCGCCGGCCGTGCTCGGTGGCGAGGGCGGACCGCTGGTGCCGTCGGTCGTGCATTACTCGGCGGATGGCTCGACGCTGGTCGGCCGCGCCGCGATGGCGCGCGCTCTCGACGCACCGCGCGACACGCTCGCCTCCGTCAAGCGCCTGATCGGGCGCGGCGCGAAGGACCTGGCAAGCATCCGCGACATGCTGCCGTACGAGCTCGTCGGCGACGATCGCAGCGTCCGCGTGCGGGTCGCCGGCGGCCGCGAGGTCACGCCGGTCGAGGTCTCGGCGAAGGTGCTCGAGGCGCTCAAGGCACGCGCGGAGCTCGCGCTCGGCGGCCCCATCGAGGGCGCCGTGATCACCGTCCCCGCCTACTTCGACGACGCGCAGCGTCAGGCCACCCGCGACGCCGGGCGGCTCGCCGGGCTCGAGGTCATGCGCCTGCTCGCCGAGCCGACCGCCGCCGCGCTCGCCTACGGGCTCGACCGCGGGATCGATCAGGGCTCCGGCGGCACCTACGCCGTGTTCGATCTGGGCGGCGGCACGTTCGACATCTCGATCCTCAAGCTCGTCGATGGCGTCTTCGAGGTGAAGGCCACCGGCGGCGACTCCGCGCTCGGCGGCGACGACCTCGATCGCGCGATCGCGACGGCCGTGCTGCAGGGCGCAGGCCTCGCGGTGGTCGACCGCGATCCCGACGCCTCGCTCGAGACCACGCGACGCGCCGTCGTGGCCGCCGCCGTGGCGGAGGCCCGGCGGGTCAAGGAGGCGCTCACCGAGAGCGACGAGGCCGTGTTCCGGCTGCCCGCGACCGTGACCGGCTCGTCCACCGATCTGATCCGCTCCGTCACCCGCGCCGAGCTCGGCACCTGGGCGCAGCCGCTCCTCGAGCGCTGCGGCAAGGCGTGCCGTCGCGTGCTCAAGGACGCCGAGCTCGCGAAGCACCAGCTCGACGGCGTGATCCTCGTCGGCGGCTCGACTCGCTCGCCGGTCGTCCGCGAGTTCGTCGCGGCGCTGTTCGACAAGCAGCCGCTCTGCGATCTCGATCCCGATCAGGTCGTCGCGCTCGGCGCCGCGGTGCAGGCCGATGTCCTCGCCGGCGGCCAGCACAAGGCCGTCCTGCTCGACGTCATCCCGCTGTCGCTCGGCATCGAGATGATGGGCGGCATCGTCGAGAAGCTGATCCACCGCAACACCACGATCCCGACCGGCGCGACCCAGACGTTCACGACGTACGCCGACAACCAGACCGGCTTCGACGTCCACGTGCTGCAGGGCGAGCGCGAGACCGCCGACGCGTGCCGCTCGCTCGCGCGCTTCACGCTCGGCGGGATCCCGCCGATGATCGCCGGGATGGCGCGGCTCGAGGTGACGTTCCTCGTCGACGCCGACGGCCTGCTCAGGGTGATGGCGAAGGAGCTGACGACCGGCGTGGAGACCTCGATCGAGGTCAAGCCGACCTACGGCCTGACCGACGAGGAGGTCGAGCGCATGCTGATCGAGTCGTTCGAGTTCGCCGAGGAAGACCTGACGCGTCGCAACCTCTCCGTCGAGCGGGTCGAGGGCGCGCGGATCCTCCAGGCGACGCGCCAGGCGTTCGTCACCGACGCCGCGCTGCTCGCCCCCGAGGTGCGCGGGGCCGGCGAGGCGGCGATGCGCTCCCTCGAGGCCGCGATGGCCGCCGATGATCACCTCGCGATCCGGCACGGCATCGAGGCACTCGATCTCGCGACGAAGCCGTTCGCTCAGATCCGCATGAATCGCGCCGTCGGCGCACAACTCCACGGCGTGTCGCTCGACGAAGCCGCCAAGAAAGTCGGGGCCTAGCGCCATGCCGAAGGTCACGTTCCAGAATCCGCTCACGCTCAAGGTGTTCGCTCCGATCACGATCGACGTGCAGCCGGGCACCACGATCCTCGACGCCGCCGAGGAGTGCGGCGCGCGCGTCGGTCATGCCTGCGGCGGCAACCTCGCGTGCTCGACCTGCCATGTCTGGGTCCACGAGGGCGTCGACACGCTGCCGGAGGTCACCGACAAGGAGAACGACATCATGGACAAGGCGTTCGACGTGCGCGCCGAGTCGCGCCTCGCCTGCCAGGCCCGCCTCGGCACGGCCGACCTCGTCGTCGAGATCACCGAGGAGAGCCACCGTGCGTGGCTCGACGAGAATCCCGACGAGCGCAAGAAGGCCGCCGCCGGCTAGCGGCGGAGACGGGTCGCCAAGGCCGCGAAGGCCGCGACGGACGCCCACGCCTCCCTTCTGAAATCCTCGGCGGCCTCGGCGGCCTCGGCGGCCTCGGCGGCCTCGGCGGCCTCGGCGGCCTTGGCGACCCCCTTTCCGCTACCAGCTGACGACGTGGTGCTGGCTGCTGGGCTCCCAGCACAGGTCGGTGCCGCCGTACGAGATCGTCAGCACCGCGACGGCGCGGGCAGCGTCGGCGTGCGCGGCGCGGAGGAACGCCGGGTTGCTGCAGGTCTCGGGGCAGCCCGCGCACATCGGACGATCGGCGACCAGCCAGCTCGTCGGCGTGGTGGTGTCGAGCAAGACCGCGTCGGCCCCGGTCACGCCGCCGCGGATCGTCAGCCGCCGGGTGTCCCAGGTGATCGCGAGGTCGGCGCCGCGCGCGTGCCGCGGAGTGCCAGTCACGGGTGCCTCGGGCGCAGCCGTCGCGAGCGCGGTGAGCGGCCGCAGATCGTGGAGCGCGTGGAGCGCGACGAGCCGGCCGTTCGCGCGCGTGAGCCGCGTCCGCAACGCGGGGATCGGGCCGCTCGCGCTGACCATCCCGTCGGCCTCGTCGGCGGCGAGCACGACGAACCGCTCGGTCTCGTGATCGCGGCGGTCCTTGATCACGAG
>JALZOI010000199.1 GCA_030857245.1 Myxococcota bacterium | reverse complement strand
GCCCCGCAGCAAGCTGCGCACCCGGGTCACCGCCCCGATCGCGCCGGACGGCCCGAACGGCGCGATCGCCGCCGCGAGGGCGCCGACATCGCGGTACCGATCGTCGCACTCCTTCTCGAGGCACCGCGCGATCGCATCCGCGAGCGGCGGCGGCACGTCCTTGCGCTGCGTCGTGAGGTGCGGCGCCGGATCGTTCATCACGCTCAGGCACAGCGTCGGGAGCGTGTCGCCGGTGAACGGCAGCTTGCCGGAGAGCAGCTGGTGCAGCACGACGCCGAGCGACCAGATATCGGCGCGCGCGTCGACGTCCTTGGTGGACTTCATCTGCTCGGGCGCCATGTACGCCGGCGAGCCGAGGATGTCGCCCGTCTTCGTCGCGAGGCCGGTGACCGCGGCCTTCGAGATCCCGAAGTCGAGGACCTTGACCGTCTTGCCGCCATCGACGCGGGTCGCGAGGAACAGGTTGTCGGGCTTGAGATCGCGGTGCACGACGCCGAGCGCGTGCGCCTCGGCCATCCCCTCGCATGCCTGGAGGATGTAGTCGACGGCCTCGCCGACCGGCAGCGGTCCTCGGCGCTTGAGCAGCGTGCCGAGGTCGTAGCCCTCCATGTACTCCATCACGATGTACGGCGCGCCCGACTCGAAGCGGCCGATGTCGATCACGCGGCACACGTGCTCGCCGGTCAGCCGGCCGGCGGCGCGCGCCTCGCGGAGGAACCGGGCGCCGGCCTCGGGCGACTCCATCGCCACCGGCAGCATGAACTTGAGCGCGACCTTCTGGTCGAGATCGAGGTGCATCGCCTGCACGACCATCCCCATCCCGCCGATCCCGAGGATCTTGTCGACCCGGTACTTGCCGGCGAGGACATCGCCGACGTTGGCGAGCCCCTTCATCACTGGATGCGCACCCGCAGCGCGTTGCCGTCGAGCCGGAGCAGATCGACCTTGCCGTCGCCGGTGAGGTCGCGAAGGAGGAGCGGCCCCGCGACGTTCACCGCCTCGAACTGGGTGAACGTGCCCGCACCACCGCTCGCGAGCGGCGCGCACTGCAGCACGAACCCGCTCGGCACCACGATGTCATCGAGGCCGTCGCCGTTGAGATCACCGACCGCCAGCGTCGTCCCGGTGAGCGGCGAGATCGTGCCCGTCAGCGTGAACGTCCCGGGCTGCGCGGGCACCTGCCGGTAGAGCACGAGGCCCGTGGTCGTCGCGACGACGAGATCGAGGAACGAGTCGTTGTCGAAGTTGCCGAGCGCGACGCCCCGCCCGGTCACGGCCGTCGCGACGGTCGACAGGGCGCCGAAGCTCGAGGTCTGCAGCGAGACCCGCACGTCGCCGGCGGCCGTCACGAACACCGCGTCCGCCCGCTGCGCCTGATCGAGCTGTCGGATCGCGAGCAGCTCGTCGGCCCCGGTGCCGACGAGCGCGCTGTCGCGACCGAACGTGCCCGGGGTCCCGAGGTTCGAGGTGTAGACCCGGCTGCCGGTGCTGTCCTGGACGAGCACGTCGGCGCGCAGGTCGCCGTCGAGCTGGCCGGGGAGTACGTGCTGGACGCCGGTGAACGGCCCGGTGAGCGGCTGCGCGGCCTCGAAGGGCGGATTCAGCAGCCGGTTCTGGCGGCGCAGCACCACGCTCGTGCCGCCGGTCGTCCACATCACCAGGTCGTCGTCGCCGTCGGCGTCGAAGTCATCGAGGATCAGATCGCTCGCCGGCGTCGGCACCTTGATCTTGACGCCATCGCCGCCGAACGTGCCGGCGCCGTCGCCGTGGAAGATGCTGACGTCATCGCCGGTCGCGATCGCGATGTCATCGACGCCGCCCGCATCGAAGTCGCCGATCGCGAGCGCGAGCGCGGGCTCGCCGGTATCGAGCACGATCTCGGCGCCGAAGGACGTCGGCGTCGTGCACGGCGGCGGCGCGTCGATCGAGCTGTCGACCATGGTGTCGATCGGGCCGCCATCGCCGGTGACGGGTGCCACCGTCGGATCGGTGATGCCGAGCAACTTGGAGCAGCCGGCCGAGCCAGCCGACCCGATGCCGATCATCGCCAACGCGAACAGCGCCCTCACGCGGCCCCATCGTAGCAGGGCCGCCGTGCGCACGACATCTCAG
Source organism: Myxococcota bacterium (assembly GCA_030857245.1). Taxonomy (GTDB): domain Bacteria; phylum Myxococcota_A; class Polyangia; order Haliangiales; family Haliangiaceae; genus JABFXX01. The sequence continues at coordinate 8,629 of JALZOI010000199.1, read as the reverse complement.
ACGGCGAGCCAATCCGGACGGTCGCGCAGGACGGACCCCGCCGCCGCCCCGGACCCGAAGGCCGGCGGGTCAGCGCCGCAGGGTGCGCCGCGTGGTCGTCGCGTTGCCGTTGCGGTCCCACGCGGTCACGCGCACGGTCATCACCCCGGCCGTCGCGGGGACGTCGATGTAGCCGTCAGCGTCAGGGCGCACGACGCAGCGGCGGTCGACGACCGAGAACTGCGTCAGCGCGTAGCGGAAGGTGCGGTCGCGGTTGTCGATGTCGGACTGCGGCCAGCCGCCGATCCCGACCTGCGCGCTCGCGTTGCCGAGGTCGAGCAGGCTCAGCGTGCCGGTCGCGTAGCTCACCGGACCGATCTTCTCGATCAGGTGGTCGAGCTCGCAGCGCGGCGAGGTGGCCACGGCGACGCCATCGAGCGAGATCGTGTACGAGATCGCGGCGACCTCGAAGTTGCGAGCGGAGTGGTCATCGCGATCCGAGAGCTGCACGACGACGTCGAGCTTCCCGGTCGAGAGCTTGGCGGACTTCCGGGCCGCGGCGTCGAGCAGGTAGAGCTCGCCGGCGACGGGTGCGACGTGGTCCTGGTACGGCAGGTGCCGCGACGGATCGAGCGCGCGCCCCGCCTTGCCGTCGACGATATCGACGTGGGTGTGGCGGAAGCCTTCGGCGAGCGTCGGATCGTTGAGCGGCACGAGCGCGAGCGTGCCGATCCGCTGGCCCTGCGTGACCTCGAGCGGGCCCTGCCCCACCGCGAGCAGCTCGGCCGCGGGCTCGACGTGCATCAGCTGCGTGACCGTCTTCGAGCGCGGATCCCAGATCGCGACGACGGCCGCGTACGGGTTGCCGTGATAGCCGACGCTGCCGTACCAGTCGAACACGAAGGCCGTGCCGGAGACCGGCGCGAGCACGTCAGGGTTATCGGTCGGCGCCGGGCGCATGACGTCGAGCGCGGTGTGGAAGTAGCCGCGGCCCGCCAGCAGGATCGGCGTCCCGAAGCGGTTGAGCGCGGCGGTCTGGGCCTGCCGCGTCGGCCACGCGAGCTGGAGCTGCGAGACATCGGCGGTGAGATCGAAGCCCTGGTTTGCGAAGAAGCTGGCCACCGCGGCGTAGCCGGTGCCGTCGTGCGGCCCTTCGTAGAGCGCACCGTTCGGCAGGTCGAACTTGCCATCGGGTGACGGGGCCACGCAGACGCCCTCGAGGCACACCGTGCCGAGGCCGCAGGCGCACTCCGCGACCTCGTCGGCCTCCTCGATGGCACACCCTGGCAAGACCGCGACCAGTGCGGAGACCAGGAGGCCAGGCAGGATCGAGACAGCGGGGGTTCGATGCATCGGACCGCTACCTCAGCAGCTGGCGTGCCACCGGATGTCCGCGAATGTGCGTCGTCGCCGCGGTGGCGGCCACTCGACCAGCCGGCGAGTCGACCGTGCTCACCGGCGTGCTCACCGGCGGGGCCCCGCGGACTCACCGGCGCTGGTAGATCGTTCGGCCAGCCGGCGCGTTCTGGCAAAGATGCGCGCGAAGCCGGTCGTCCTGCTCACCTTGTTGGCCCACCTCGTCCTCCTGTTCGCCGCCGGGCCGGCGTTCGCCCAGTACTCCAAGGCGGCAGGCCGGAGTGCTCCGACCGTGAGCGTCGAGCGCGAGGTCCGCGACGAGTCCGGGCGGCTGCGCAAGCAGATGGTCGAGGAGAAGGTCGCTGCCGACCGGTGGGGCAACGCGCAGGGCAACAACAACGATCTCGCCGTCGATGGCGCGTTCGAGGGCCAGACCGTCGCGGTCCTCCACCTCTACACGGGCTTCGACTTCAGCCTGCCGAAGGCCGCGCTCAAGGAGAAGGGCTTCTCGGTCTACCGCTGGGTCGGCACGCCGCCGAGCCCGGCCGAGCTCGAGGTGGCGCTCGCGAAGTCGTCTCAGCTGTGGATCATCTCCGACAGCACCCGGCACCTGACGACCGAGCACCTGCGCGTCATCAAGCAGTTCTACGACGCCGGGCACGGGCTCTACATCTGGGGCGACAACCAGCCGTACTACGCCGACGCGAACTTCATCTCCGACGCGCTGTTCGGCACGACGATGCTCGGCGATGTCCGCGGCGATCAGACGGTCGGCATGGTGATGGCGCACGAGGGCTGCCTGCGGACGAGGACGACGGCGCCCTGCCGCAAGGCGAGCGGCCTGGTGCCGAACCACCTGCTGACCACCGGCCTCGAGCACATCTACGAGGGCATCACGATCGCGACGATCCAGCCGAGCGCGACGCTGCAGCCGCTGATCTACGGCTCGGCCGGCAACCTCGTGACCGCGTTCCATGATCGGGACGGCAAGCGCGCGATCCTCGACGGTGGCTTCACCCGCCTCTACATGAAGTGGGACACCGCCGGCACCGCGCGCTACGTCAAGAACGCGGCGTCGTGGCTCGTCAACGCGGAGCGCTTCGGCGACACCGTGATCGCCCCGACGTTCCGCGCCGTGCCGTCGGTCCCGACCGTTCCGACCGCTCCGACGCTGGCGCCGCCCCCGCCGAGCGCGCCCGTCATCGCGGCGGCGCCGCCCGCGCCGGAGTCGAGCTCGTCGGGCCTGCTCGCGACCGGCCTGATCGGCCTGCTGCTGTTCGCCGCGGTCAGCGGCCTGCTGCTGCTCTCGGTCGCGCCCGGCCTCGGCCGTCGCGACTGAACAGGAGTCCGCTGCGACTCTGAGCCGGGGAGATTGGCCGCCAAGGCCTGGCGCTCTTGGCCAATCTCTCCCGCTCTCTGAGCTACAGCTCCATCAGCGACCAGTACTTGTTCAGCGTCGCCATCGCCTCGACGAACGCCGTGAACGTCACCGGCTTGACGATGTAGCCGGCGACGCCGAGCCGGAACGCATCGACGCGATCGCGGTCCTCGTTCGACGTCGTCATCACCACGACCGTGAGGGCCCGCAGCGCGGGATCCGCGCGCACGGCCTGCAGCATCTCGATGCCCGACATCTTCGGCATGTTGAGATCGAGCAGCACGACGCGCCGCTCGGCGGGCAACTCGGTCCCACGGAGCATCGCGAGGGCCTCCTCGCCACCGCGAGCGACGAAGAGGTTGTTGGTCACCTTGGCGTCAGCAAACGCGCGCTTCACGGTGATGACGTCGACCTCGTCGTCGTCGACGAGCAGGATGTTGAGAGCGGAGGTCATCCGGAGGCGCCGAGTGTTACCACGGAGCGGGCTTGTAGTCCTTGAGGAACAGGCCCCACAGGTGCTTGCCGGTGTTCACGCCGTCGAACAGCGGATCGACGATCCTCGCGGCGCCGTCGACGATGTCGAGCGGCGGGTGGAAGTTGTGGATCTCCACCTTGCGCTCGGCGTGGTGCAGCGGGTCCTCGTCGGTGACCCAGCCGGTATCGACGCTGTTCATGTGGATGCCATCGCGCACGAACTCGATCGCCGACGTCCGCGTCATCATGTTGAGCGCGGCCTTCGCCATGTTCGTGTGCGGGTGCTTGTCGGTCTTCCAGCGGCGATAGAACTGGCCCTCCATCGCCGACACGTTGACGACGTGGGCATCGCGCGTCGGCACGGCGGCGAGCAGCGGCCGCAGCCGCGCGTTGAGCACGAAGGGCGCAACGGCGTTGACGAGGTGGACCTCGAGGAGCTCGGCGGTCGGGACCTCGGCGAGCGTCATCCGCCAGCTGTTGAAGTCGCGGCGATCGACCTGCTGGAGATCCTGATCGACGTGGCCCTGCGGATAGAGGTGGCCGCCACGCTCGAGATCCTCGGCGAGCAGCGGGACCTGCGAGAGCACGGCCGAGCGCCACAGGCCGCTCGCCTGGATCTGCGTCCCGGTCTCGCGGGCGAGCTCGTGCCCCTCGCCGGCCGCGCCGCTGCCGAGCTCGCCGCGGAGCGCGCGGTTGCGCTCGAGGAAGGCGCGCTCGAGGCCGACCGGCGCGTCGTCCTCGGTGGCGACGACGTGGTCGTACCAGCCCGACGGCCGGCGCACGGTCTGGCAGGCGTTGTTGATGAGCCCGTCGAGCCGCGGCAACGTCTGCAGCAGGTGCTGGCAGAGCCGCTCGACGCTCGGCGTGTGGCGCAGATCGATGCCGTAGACGTGGAGACGGTGCGTCCAGTCGGCGGCGTCCTGCTCGCGCGCGAACCGCCGCGCGGCGTCCCGCGGGAACCGGGTCGCGACGATCACCTCGGCGCCGGCGCGGAGCAGCTTGATCGCGGCCTGGTAGCCGATCTTGACGCGCGCGCCGGTGACCAGCGTGACGCGCCCGCGGAGATCCGCCGTCAGGGTCCGCTTCTCCCAGTTGAGCTCGGCACAGGCCGGGCACATCTGATCGTAGAAGTGGTGGAGCTCGTGGAAGTGCGTCTTGCAGACGTAGCAGAGCCGGGAATCGGTGACGCGCGGGCCAGCGGGCGCGGAGCCGAGCAGCGGGACGCTCGTGCCTTCCTCCCGGCGCGCCTCGGCGGCGGCCCAGGCGTCCTCGCCCTCGTCGTCGCGGACCGGTGCGTCGAGCTGCATGTCGGCGGGCCGGGGCAGCGGCGTGCGGAACACGGGCTCGCGGCGGAGCGCGCGGATCCCGGTCTGATCGAGGACGGCCTTGTCGGCGTCGCGCTTGGCCTTCGTGCGCGCGCGCGCGAGCGCCTTGCCGAGCGCCTTGCGGCTGTAGCGGTCGGGCCGCGACAGCACGCCGGCGGCCGACACCAGGCGGATGCGGAGGTCCTCGTCGAGCTCGGCGAGGCGGCGCAGATCGCCGCCGATCGATTCGAGCAGCTCGATGGCCTCACGGACCTTGGTTTCCTCCACGGCGGCGTATATTGACCGACCGCATGATCATCGCCAAGCGCCTCAAGGGCAAAGCCATCGCGACGTGGCTCGGACCGACCGGCGACGCCGCCCGCAAGGCCGTCTCGAAGGTCCGTCAGAAGATCACCAGCACGCCGAACAAGCTGACGCTGTACTTCGACATCGTGGACCCCTGGAGCCACGTGACCGCGCAGGCGTTCGAGCGGCTCGTGAAGGCGTACCCGGTCGAGTACGACATCACGATGGTCACGCCGCCGGCGGCGGACGTCGACCCGGCGCCGACGCTCCGGCCCAAGCACGCGGTGCGCGACTGCCAGCAGCTCGCCGCGTACTGGAACGTCGACTTTCCCGGCAAGAAGGAGGCGGACGCCGGCAGCGTGCGGGATGTCGGCGCGACGCTCGTCAAGCGCCGCCCCCCGGCCGAGCAGCTCCGCGCCGCGCTCGAGCTGACCGGCGCGATGTGGGCCAACGACAAGAAGCAGATCGTCACGCTGATGGGCAAGTGGGGCGTCGAGTCCCACGGCGAGACCCTGCCGATCCTCCACACCGCGTACAGCGAGCTCCGCAAGGCGGGCCACTACCAGGGCGGCATGATCCACTACGCCGGCACCTGGTACTGGGGCATCGATCGCTTGCCGTACCTCGAGGCCGCGCTCGCCGCGGAGCTCGGCCGCGAGGTCGCGCACGTCGTCGTGCCGCGCGCCCAGGCCGAGCGTGGCGCGCAGCCGCTGACCGACAAGCCCGCGCCGCTGACGTGCGAGCTGTGGTTCTCGTTCCGCTCGCCGTACTCGTACCTCGCGCTCGAGCAGATCGAGGCGGTGCTCGCGCCGTACCAGATCCCCCTCGTGCTCCGACCGATCGCGCCGATGGTCGCGCGGGGCCTGCCGCTGCCGCAGGTCAAGCGGCTCTACATCGTGCGCGACGCCAAGCGCGAGGCCGATCGCCTTGGCATCTCGTTCGGCGAGCTCTGCGATCCGCTGGGCGCGGGGGTCGACAACTGCCTCGCCATCAGCCACTGGGCCGCCAAGCGTGGCGGTGGCGCGGACCTCGCGTTCGCGAAGTCGGCGATGCGCGGCATCTGGAGCGAGGCGCGCGACGTCGCCGAGTACCTCGATCTGCGGTACCTCGTCGAGCGCGCCGGCCTGCCGTGGGACGAGGCGCGCGCGGCGCTCGGCGCACCGGAGGCTGCCAAGGCCGCCGCCGTGAACGCGGCGGACATGGCGGTCGTCGGGTTGTGGGGCGTGCCGTCGTTCCGCATCGGTGACTTCGTCGCCTGGGGGCAGGACCGCCTGCCGCTCCTCGCCGATCGGCTGCGGCGCCACGCCCTGGCCGTCGCCGCGGCGTAGGATTTTATCGGGTGACCTCCGGCGGCGGCGTGATAAGCGGGCCGTGGAGGAACCGATGGCGGCCGACCCAGATCGTAGCGCAGGTGCGCGCGTCCCGACCGACCAGGGGCTCGCGGGCCTCGGCCTGCTGATGCAGCTCGCCGGCTCGCTCGCGGCGGCGGTGGTCGCGCTCGCGATGTTCCTCCTGCTCCTCGCGACGCACGGCCGCGATCGCCAGACGCTCTGGCCAGCTTCGGCGTGATCAGCGCGTTCTGCGCCGCCGCCGCGCTGCTGCTGACGACGATGGCGAGTCGCATCGAGCTGATCAGCCTGGCGAGCGTCGCGGCGGTCGGCTGGATGTTGATGGCGTGGCCGTTGATCGTCCGGCGGTTCTTCGGCGACCGGCACTTCGCCGACCTCGCCAGCGACACCGCGGCCGTCCATCGGCGCGCGCCCGACGCGGGCCTCACGACCCTCGGCTGGCTGCTCGCCGGCCACGCCGCGGTCCAGGCGATGTTCGTGATCCCCGAGCTGGTCGGCGGCAGCAGCGGCTCGGTGCTGCAGCTCGCGGCCTCGCCGGTCGCGGCGAGACCGGCGTCGCGCCGTCGGTCGCGTGGCATGTCGGCCTGCTCGGGATCCAGCTCGCCGCCGCGGTCTCGCTCGTGCGGATGACGTCGCACCACCGCGTGATCGGCCTCGCCTACGGCAGCGTCGCGGGCGCGGTGACGCTGTACCTGTGCTGGCCCATGCTGCGGGGCCTCGACTCCCTCGGCGTGCTCGCGGAACACCGCCGGGTCCTCGTCGTCAGCACGCTGACGCTGCAGCTCGTGCTCCCGATCGCGACGCTGCTCCTGGTCTCGCGCCGCGTCACCCCGATCGCGGTCGCCCGGTTCCGCCCCCCGCGCTGAGCCTCCGCTCGCTTCGGGCTCACGCATCGGTTGTTGCGTGGTATGGCTGCAGCTCGCCTGCCATGAAGCGCCGTATCGCGTTGATCTCCACCGGGGGCACGATCGAGAAGACGTACGACGAGCTCTCGGGCGTCCTCGCGAACCACGTCTCCGTCCTCGACGTGATGCTGGTGTCGCTCGAGATGCGCGGCGTCGAGGTCCAGCGCGTCCAGCTGATGAACAAGGACAGCCTCGACATGACGACGGCCGATCACGCGCTGATCGCCGAGACGGCGGTGCGGATGGCGGAAGCGGTCGCGGGGGTGGTCGTCGTCCACGGGACCGACCGGCTCGCCGAGTCCGGCGAGTGCGTCGTGCAGCTCGTCGGGACGCCGGCGACGCCGATCGTGTTCACCGGTGCGATGCGGCCCTACGAGCTGCGCTCGACGGATGCGCTGCAGAACCTCACCGAGGCGCTGCTCGCGGTCCAGCTCGTCGAGCCCGGCGTCTACGTCGCGATGCACAACCAGGTGCTGCGCTTCCCCGGCGTCCGCAAGGATCGCGACCGCGGCACCTTCGTGAAGGACCCTCCCTGATGCTGTCCCCTGCCGAGCTCGGCCCGGCCATGCCGGCGCTGATCGATGCGCTGGGGTTCGGCGGAACGGCGGTGCTCGTGATCGCCGACCAGGGCGCCGGCCTCGAGAACTGGTACGCGAACGAGGCGGCGGCGGCGCTGATCGGCTATCCGCTCGAGGTGCTCGATACCATCCCTACACTCGAGATGATCGTGCCCGAGCAGCGCGCGCTCGTGACCCAGCTGACGTCGAGCATCCGCGCCGGGCAGCCGGTGCCGCCGGCGCTCGAGCTGATCGGCCTGCGCCAGGACGGCTCGCGCATCGTGGTCGAGGTCACGATGGGTCACTACCGGATCCCCGACGGGGTCGTCTACGTCATGGTGGTCCGTGACCTCAGCGCCAACCAGCCCTCGCAGCTCTCGCTGCTCGAGGCCGATCGCATCGGGCTGGTCGGCGCGCTGTCGGCAGGCTTCGCGCACGAGATCAACAACCCGCTGACGTCGGTGCTGCTCAACCTGCGCTCGCTCCGCAAGCAGCTCGCCGCCAACCTGCCCGAGGAGGCGCAGGCGCAGGCGCTGCGCTGCCTCGACGACATCGCGATCGGGGCCGAGCGGATCGCCAGCAACGTGCGTGCGCTGCAGACGCTCGCCGCACGCAGCGAGACCAAGGGCATCGACCTCGCGACGGTGGTGTCCTCGGCGCTCCGGCTCGCGGCGCCGACGCTCGAGCCGCGCGCGCTCGTGGTGCGTCAGATCGTTCCGGTGCGGCCGGTCATCGGCGAGGAGGCACGCGTCGGCCAGGCCGTGCTCGCGATGATGCTGTTCTCGAGCTCGGGGTTCGACGCCGCGACGGCGAGCACGACGAACCGGATCACCGTCGTCGTCGAGGAGCGGCACGGTAGCGTGGTCGTGGAGGTCTCCGACAACGGGCGCGAGCTCACGCCCGAGGAGGCGCGCCGCGCGTTCGATCCGTTCTTCCGGTCGTCGGCGCGCGGTGCTGGCGTCGGCGTCGGGCTCGGCGTCGCCCGCTCGGTCGCCGCCACCCTCGGGGGCGAGGTCACGCT
>JALZOI010000797.1 GCA_030857245.1 Myxococcota bacterium | reverse complement strand
CGCAGGGCGAGCCCGCCCGCACTCGCGCCGGCCAGCGTCGCGATCAGGTGGCTGGTCGTTCGCGCGAGCGGCCCACCGTCACCGGTGAGCTCCCGCGTCCACGCGATCGCAGCCCCGCGCCGCGCCTCGATCACGGTCTGCACGATCGGCGTCGCCTGCGTGACCGCCGCGAACACGAGCTCGGAATCCCCGGCGACGCCGCGCAAGGATCCGCCGTCACGTCCGATCGCGATCGTCACCGAGCCAGCCGGCTGGACCGGGCGGCGTGGTGCGGGGCAACCCGCGACCACGAGCGTCGCCAATGCAAAGAGCCCCGGAGTCGATCGACTCAGCGGGGCACCTGTTCGCACGACGAACGTTTCTAGAGCTTCTCGCCGCGGGCGCGCAGCTCGGCGACCACGGCGGGCAGTCCGAGCTTGTCGATGCGGCGCATGCCGCGCGCGGAGATCTTCAGCGAGATCCAGCGCTTCTCGTCCTCGAGCCAGAACCGCTTGCTGCGGAGGTTCACCTCGAAGCGGCGCTTCGTGTGACGGTTCGAGTGACTGACGTTGTTGCCGACGAGCGGCTTCTTTCCGGTGACCTGGCACTCGCGCGACATGACCCGTCTCCTAGATCTTCGACTCTTTGAAGTCGACGTGCTTGCGAACGACGGGGTCGTACTTCTTCAGTACGAGCTTGTCCGGCGTGCGCTTGCGGTTCTTCGAGGTGGTGTAGAAAAACCCCGTGTCGGCGGTCGACACGAGACGGATGAGCTCGCGCCCAGATTTACCCTTCTTCGCCATAGCTTTAACTCCGAGGGACCGAGCTTATGGCACGTGTACATCCCGCTTGGCAAGGGCCTGAAAACCGTTGGATGAGAAAGGGAGAAAGGTTCCCCGAAGTCCGTAGTATCGTTCGAGGTCTAAATCATGGCGGATCCCGTCCCGTATCTCGATCGCAAGCCCGGTGAACCCGACAACCCCGATAAGGTCGTCTCTCCAAAGGCTTACAGCCGCCTGAAGGTGGCTGCCGACGGCATCGCGGCGACCAAGAAGGTCATCACGGGGCAGGGCAACCAGGTTCCGGCGCTCCAGAGCTCGAAGATGAACGCCAAGTACCGGTTGATCGCCATGCGCGATCCCCGGGCCTGGGAGTACACGACCCAGGAATCGGCCGATCTCGCGAACGAGAACCAGGAAGCTGATGTCGCCGCGAAGGCCGAGATGGCGCACGGCGGCAACTGCGGCGAGCACGCGTGGGTCGCGTACCACTACCTCCGGCTGCACGCGAAGGGTGAGCCGCTCCAGTACTCGGCGAAGGAAGGCCTCGATCACGCGTTCGTGATCGTCGGCGATCTCAAGAACGACAAGGACAACGAGCTCGCGGTGTCCGACCCGTGGCCGAACAATCCGACGGCGTGTCTCTGGGAGGACCACTTCGCCCACACCGCCGATCGCAAGCAGATCAACAACTACTCGAACATGGTCGCCGACGGGAAGAGCTACAAGGCGGCCATCATGGCCGGCCTCAAGCTCAGCGCCTACGGCGAGCAGCTCGTGAAGATGAGCGACACCGAGGAAGAGACCCAGAAGGAGACGGTCGACGAGCGCGAGGCCAATCACTTCTGGAACCACGGCGACACGGCCGCGCCCGGCCACAAGTTCGACTACCAGCAGCAGGGCGCAGGCGCCGGCGCCGGCGCCCAGCAGGGTGGCCAGCAGCGTCCGGGCCAGCAGCGCGAGTAACGGCGTCGGGCGCGGCTCGACGCGCTAGCGTTCGCGAAGCCGCTTGAGTACCTTCCTGCAGATGAAGCGCGCGTGGTTGCTCCCCGTTGCGTTCGTCGTGGGCTGTGGAACGGGTGGTGGCAGCTCCGGTCAGCCCGGGGAGCGTCCCACCGGACCTGGCTCGGACCCGGTCGTCGCTGGTGGCAGCGGCGGAAGTGGAGGCTCGATGGACCCGAAGGTGCCTGGTCGTGGCGGCAGCGCCACGTTCGTGAAGGGCGAGTCGCTGACTCCGTCCGCGTCGCTGATGACCTGGCTCGAGAGCCAGCAGCGTGACGGCAAGCCGCGGTTGATCCGCCTGCCGATCGTGCTGCCGAAGGGCCCGCGCGGCTTCGATACCAGCAAGGCCAAGCTCGGCGGCTCCGCCGATGCGATCGAGGTCTACGCCAGCGACACGTCGCTCGGCATCGGGCTCGCCGACCGCGCCCGCCAGGCCTGCAAGGAGAGCGGCGCGACGACGTGCGCGTTCCTCATCGAGGGCTACTGGAAGGGCAAGCAGCTCGGCGGACTCGAGCTCGACGTCAAGCAGGCCGACCCGCTCTCGGCCGATGAGCTCGCCGCGGTGACGTTCGCCGAGGTCGAGGGCGAGAGCGGTAACTGAGCCCGCCCGCGCACGGGTGATCGAGCCGGAGCGCCGCGCAGGCGAGAACGACGCCTGGACCGCGGTAGAGTCGAGCCGTGCACTCGGGATGGCCGTCACTTCCACTCGGGCTCTCGCCCCGCCGGCCGGGTCCCCGGGCGTCGCGCAAGGAGGCGATGTTGCTGCTCGAGAGCGAGCGCACCGTCGCCGCCGGCCTCGCGGTCCGTGCGATCGCCGAGGGCTGGGACAATGGCCGGCTCGGCGCGCCGACCAACGAGCTGCCGCACGAGCGCGAGGTGCTCGGGCTCCTCGGCGTCCGGCAAGGGCTGGCGACCGACCGGGTCACCGAGGCCAGCGAGTCGCTGCGCGATGTCATGCAGCGCAACCGCGAGATCGAGCGCTCGGTCGCCGCGCGCCAGCCGCTGCACGAGCTGCTCGAGGAGTTCGCGATCAGCTCGCTCGGCCGGATGATCCTGATGCTGACGGCCGCGCCGCAGATGTGGGGCGAGATCGCGCAGCTCTACGCGATCGTCAACAACAACGCGACGCGCGCGGTCGTCGACGAGCACCTGCTCCGCGCGCTGATGGGGCCTGGCGTCAACCCGCACGAGCTCGCCTACGAGCTCGATCCGCGGCAGCCGCTGCGGCGGTTCGGCCTGCTCCACACGATGTCGACGGAGCCCCGGCCGTTCACCGCCCTCGCGCCCGATCCGATCGTGCTCGCGCGGCTCCGCGGCGAGCCGCTCGACGAAGATCCGTCCGGCGAGCTCGAGATCGTCAAGCCGGGCAAGCCGATCGGCGAGCTCCGGATCGCGCCGGAGATCGCGGCGCGCATCCAGGACACGATCGCGCGCCCGCCGACGCGGCCGCTGCGGATCGTCGTCCGCGGGCGCGAGGGTAGCGGCCGCCGGACGCTGCTGGCCGCGCT
>JALZOI010000796.1 GCA_030857245.1 Myxococcota bacterium | reverse complement strand
CACTTCGGCATCGCCCGCGGGCTCGGGCGCATCGACGAGCTCGATGCCGGCCTGCAGGATCTCGCGCTGCCCGGCCTCGCCCACGAGCCGCGTCACCGCGCCCTCGTAGCACAGCCGGATCGGGCCCTCGAGATCGGCGAGCCGGGTCGCGACGATGCGCGCGATCTGCGGGGTGATGTCCGGGCGCAGCGCGACGACCTCGCCGCTGCCGGGCTCGACGAAGCGGATCGCCGCCGCCCGCGCCCCTTGCCCCATCCCTCGCTCGAGGACATCGGCGCACTCGAAGACCGGCGTGATCAGCCGCGCGTAGCCCCACGCCTCGAAGACCTCGAGGGCACGCTCGGCGAGCGCGCGCCGGCGGGCGGCCGCGCGGGGGAGAAAATCGCGAACCCCGGCAGGGAGTCGGATCGGCGGAGCGGTCACGGCCCGGACTCTACCGTAGCCCTGCCTCAGAGCGGCGATGGCACCGGCACGAACGAGACGTCGAGCGTCGGGAACCGCACCCGCAGCTCCTCGGCGAGCCGCATCACGCCGAACACCTCGGTGGCGTAGTGCCCGGCCGCGACGAGCGTGATCTGCAGCTCCTTCGCGAGCTCGCCGGCGCGCTCGGCGAGCTCACCGGTCAGGTAGAGATCGCAGCGCGCGGCGGCCGCGGCCTCGAGCAGATCCGAGGCGGCGCCCGAGCACACGCCGACGCGCTGCACGCGATCGGGGCCGTACGGGAACACGAAGCGCGGCGGCTCGCCGCCCCCCACGCTCTTCGCGATCCGGGCGATCGCCTCGTCGCGCGACAGCGCCGGCGACCAGCTGCCCGCGACGCCGAGCAAGGTGCCGCGGACGTCGCCGAACGGCTCGCGGTCGGGCCCGAGCTCGAGCGCATCGCACAGCCCGGCGTTGTTGCCGAGCCGCCGGTGCTTGTCGAGCGGCAGGTGGTACGCCGCGAGCGAGCAGTCGTTGCCGAGCAGCAGCTTGAGCCGGCGGGCGAGCGGGCCGGCGATCTTCGTCAGCCCCGGACCCCACACCAGGCCGTGGTGCACGACGATCAGATCGGCGTTGCTCTCGATGGCGCGGCCGATCAGCTCGGCCGACGCCGAGACGCCGGTCACCACGGTGTCGACCTCGAGCGCGCCCTCGACCTGCAGCCCGTTGGGCGCGTAGTCGCGGAACCGCTCGACGTCCAGGGTGGTGTCGAGGTACCCGATGATGTCGCGGAGGAGCACGGGCATGGCGGTCGGAAGTGTCGCAGAGTTCCCGGGAGCCTGCGCTCGAGCCGCCGGCGGGAATCTCGGCGCTTCCATCGCCGACAGGCGTGGTAAACCGCCGCCATGGCCCCGGTGAAGAAACCCGAATCCACCGTCGACCCGACGGTGCGAACGATGAGCGGCATCCCGCTCGAGACCACGTACACGCCCGAGCACCTCGCGAAGAGCGGCTGGACGTACGAGGAGAAGCTCGGGGACCCGGGCCAGTATCCGTACACGCGCGGCCCTCACGCGACGATGTATCGCGGCAAGCCGTGGACGATGCGCATGTTCGCCGGGTTCGGCACGCCCGAGGACACCAACCAGCGCTTCAAGTTCCTGCTCGCCGGCGGCCAGACCGGCCTGTCGACCGCCTTCGACATGCCGACGCTGATGGGCTACGACCCTGACCACGAGCGCTCGCTCGGCGAGGTCGGCCGCGAGGGCGTCTCGGTCGCCTCGCTCGACGACATGATGCGGCTGTTCGGCGACATCCCGCTCGACAAGGTGTCGACGTCGATGACGATCAACGCCCCGGCGGCCGTGCTGCTCGCGCTCTACGTCGCGGTCGCCGAGCAGCAGGGCGTCGCGCCGGACCAGCTCCGCGGCACGCTGCAGAACGACATGCTCAAGGAGTTCATCGCGCAGAAGGAGTGGATCTCGCCGATCCGCGGCCACATGCGGATCATCCGCGACATGCTCGCGTGGTGCACGAAGACGATGCCGCAGTGGAACACGATCTCGATCAGCGGCTATCACATCCGCGAGGCCGGAGCGACCGCGGTCCAGGAGCTCGCGTTCACGATCGCCGACGGCATCGGGTACGTGCAGCTCGGCATCGAGGCCGGCCTCGACGTCGACGAGTTCGCGCCGCGGCTCTCGTACTTCTGGGACGTCCACAACGACTTCTTCGAGGAGATCGCGAAGTTCCGCGCGGGGCGCCGGATGTGGGCGAAGATCATGCGCGAGCGGTTCGGCGCGAAGAACCCGAAGTCGTGGCTCCTGCGCACGCACGCGCAGACCGCGGGCGTGTCGCTGATGGCGCAGCAGCCGCTCAACAACGTCGTCCGCACGACGCTGCAGGGGCTCGCGGCGGTGCTCGGCGGCACGCAGTCGCTGCACACCAACAGCTACGACGAGACGTACGCGCTGCCGACCGAGACGGCCGCGGAGCTCGCGCTGCGGACGCAGCAGGTGATCTTCGAGGAGTCGAACGTCGCGGCGGTCGCTGATCCGCTCGCCGGGAGCTACTTCGTCGAGACCCTGACCGATCAGGTCGAGGCCGCGGCGTGGGAGTACATCAACAAGATCGACGCCATGGGCGGCATCGTGAAGGCGGTCGAGGAAGGCTATCCGCAGCGCGAGATCGCGCGCTCGGCCTTCGAGTTCCAGCGCGAGGTCGATAGCGGCCGCCGCTCGATCGTCGGCGTCAACAAGTACAAGAATCCGAACGAGGGCGATCACATCCCCACCCTCAAGATCGAGCACGCGGTCGAGACCGGCCAGATCTCGCGGATCAAGGAGATGCGCACCACGCGCGACGAGGCCGCCGTGGCGAAGGCTCTCGCCGCGGTCAAGGCGGCGCTCCGCGACGAGGCGCAGAACGTGATGCCGCCGATCTTCGAGGCCGTGAAGGTGTACGTCACGCTCGGCGAGATCTGCGACCTGTTCCGGAGCGAGCTCGGCGAGTACCGCGACCCGGCGTATCTCTAGGTCGGCGCGGCAGCCAAGCGCCGGGTCCACCACGCGCCGCATGACGACGGGGGCTGTCCGACGTTGCGGAGGTCTGTCCGAAGGTGCGGTAGTGGAGAGCTGGCGCGGAGTCCGGGGTCCGCCGGCCCGCGGACTGCTCGTCCGGCGCACGGACGGTCGCGGGCGTAACCCCGCGCAGCGCCACGCCCGCGGCCGTGGTCCCGAACGTGTAGCTGGGTCTCAGGCATGAAGCCACGCCGCCCCGCCCATCCGCTCGAGCATCACCCCTCGTTCCGCGCCGCGATCGCCGCGGCGCCGCCGCTGGCCGAGCTCGCGT
>JALZOI010000795.1 GCA_030857245.1 Myxococcota bacterium | reverse complement strand
GGCCGGATCGCCGTGCTCGCCCCCGCGAGTGCCTTCGCCGCCTGGCCGGGGCTCGCCGCCGACGTCCGCGTGCACGCGCTCCCGGAGGACGTCGCGGGCATGGCGCGCGAGCTCTACGCCGCGCTCCGCGATCTCGATGCGAGCGACGTCGATGTGGTGATCGCCGCGTTGCCTCGTGACGCCGGGCTGGGCGAAGCTGTCGCCGATCGGTTGCGTCGCGCAGCTGGCCGAAGGACCTGATCTTATGAGCGTACGCGTCGGCATCATCATGGGTTCTCAGAGCGACTGGCCCACCATGAAGCACGCGGCCGAGGTGCTGACCGAGCTCGGCGTCGGCCACGAGTCACGCATCGTGTCGGCGCACCGCACGCCCGACCTGCTGTTCGACTACGCCGAGAACGCCGAGGGCCGTGGCATCTGGGTGATCATCGCGGGCGCCGGCGGCGCCGCGCACCTGCCGGGGATGACCGCGGCGAAGACGCGGCTCCCCGTCCTCGGGGTCCCGGTCCAGAGCAAGGCGCTCTCCGGCCTCGACTCGCTGCTCTCGATCGCGCAGATGCCGCGCGGGATCCCGGTCGGCACGCTCGCGATCGGCGAGGCCGGCGCGCTCAACGCGGGGCTGCTCGCCGCGGCGATCATCGCGCTCCACGATCCCGCGGTCGCCGACAAGCTCGATGCGTATCGCCTCGCGCAGACCCAGCGCGTGCTCGCCGAGACGCTGCCGGGTTCGCCATGACGCCGCTCGTCCCGGGCGCCACGATCGGGGTGCTCGGTGGCGGGCAGCTCGGTCGGATGCTCGCGGTCACCGCGCGCCAGATGGGCTATCGCATCGTGGTGCTCGATCCGAGCGCGCGCTGCCCGACCGCGCAGGTCTCCGACGGGGTCGTCGTCGGCGCGCTCGACGACCTCGACTGTGCCCGCCACCTCGCACGCCAGGTCGACGTGATCACGCTCGACACCGAGCACGTCCCCGCCGACCTGCTCGCCGACCTCGAGACGATCGTGCCGGTGCGTCCCGGCGCCGCGGTGCTCCGCACGATCCAGGACCGGCTCGTCCAGAAGCAGTTCCTCGACAGCCTCGGACTGCCCCAGGCGGCGTGGGCACCCGCGAGCGATGCGCCCGAGCTCGAGGCCGCCCTCGCGCGCGTCGGCCGCCCGGCGATCCTCAAGGTCCGGCGCGCCGGGTATGACGGCAAGGGCCAGTACCGGATCGAGGACGGCGATGACCCCGCGGCGGTGATCGCGAAGCTCCGCGGCGAGCCCGCCGTCGTCGAGGAGCTCGTCCGTTACGTCCGCGAGGTCTCGGTGATCCTCGCGCGCGGCGTCGACGGGGCGCACCGGATCTATCCGATCGCCGAGAACGCGCATCGCCGGCACATCCTGCACACGACCCGTGCGCCGGCGCCGATGCCCGACGCGCAGCGCAAGCGCGCCGAGGAGATCGCGGTCACCGTCGCGGACTCGCTCGCGCACGTCGGCGTCATGGCGGTCGAGATGTTCGAGCTCGCGGACGACCGGTTGCTCGTCAACGAGATCGCCCCGCGCACGCACAACAGCGGTCACTACACGTACGGCGCGTGCGCGACCTCGCAGTTCGAGCAGCACGTGCGCGCGGTCTGCGGGCTGCCGCTCGGGGATCCCCGCTCGCTGACCGGGGCGGTGATGGTCAACCTGATCGGGGATCTGTGGGCGAAGCGCCCGCCGCCCTGGCAGCACGTCCTCGACCGTCCCGACGCGCGGCTTCACCTCTACGGCAAGGATCTGCCGGCGCCGGGCCGCAAGATGGGGCACGTGCTGCTGCTCGACGATGATACCGACCGGGCGCTCGCGACCGCCGACGCCCTGATCGGGCAGCTGGGGGGCGCGTGAAGCGGTCCGGACCGCCGCGCCGGCTTTTCGTGCGGACCGCCGCGCCCCCGAGCCGCCCCGGGGCTTGGCTCCCGCGTCCGTGATAAGTTCGCCTCGCGGGAATGGCGACTCTGGTCTACTCGGACGCGGACGGCCGTGACCGTTCGTTCGCGCTGGGACACGAGCCCGTCACGGTAGGTCGCGCCGTCGAGTGCGCGATCCGTAGCGAGGACCCGCGGGTCTCGCGGATGCACGCGCGGTTCTACGTCGATCAGGGCACGCTGTGGATCGAGGATCTCGGCAGCACGCACGGCATCTACGTGGGGCCAAACAAGGTGCAGCGGTCGCCGGTGCCGATCGGCGAGGTCATCCTGATCGGCAGCCTGCTGATCCGGCTCGTGCCGTCGACCGGCACGATGCCACCACCGATGGGGCTGCATGGCACGCTCGCGACCTGGCTCGATCTCGAGCGCAAGACGCGCGCCGCCGTCGAGGAGGAGCGCAACGCGTTCGCCCAGCGGGTCGGCGAGCTGCACCAGGTCATCGCGGAGCAGCAGGCCGCGGCCGACTCCGTCGCCGATGCGGGGGCGACCCAGCCCGGCATGGTCGGCGAGGCGGTGCGGCTGCGCGACGAGGCCGAGGCGCGGGCCGCGGCGCTCGAGCGTGCGCTCGCCGCCGTCCAGGACGAGCTCGATCTGCTGCGGCAGGGGACCCGGCCCGACGACGATGTCGCGCGCCTGCGCACCGAGCTCGCGGCGGCGCGCGATCGGGTGAGGGAGCTCGAGGCCGACCTCTCGGACCGCGCCGAGTGGTCCACCGTCGTCGGCGCGGAGGCGACGAACCTCGAGCGCGAGCTCGTGAACGTCAAGAGCCAGCTCGACGAGGCCCAGTCCGCGAGCTCCAACGCGGAGCACGCGATCGCCGAGGCGTCCCGCGAATCGCAGACGCTGCGCCAGGAGCTCGATCACCTGCGCCGCGCGAGTGCCGCGGATCTCGAGATCGCACGCCTCGAGCTCGCGAAGACGCGCGAGGCCAAGATGATGGTCGAGGCCACCGCGGGCATCGCGGTCGCCGAGAAGCTCGCGGGCGCCGATCTCGTGATCGCGAACCTCGAGCGCGAGCTCGCGGAGGCGCGCTCGAAGCTCGCCGCGGGCCCGACGACGCAGCAGCGCGAGAGCGACGAGCTGGTGGCCACGATCACCAGCCGCGCCGAGAAGGCGGAGAAGGAGCTCGCGTCGGCGCAGATCCGCGCACAAGGCGCCGAGCGCAACCTCGCGCATGCGAACGCGCAGGCGGCGAAGGCCGAGGGGCGGTCGGCGCAGCTCGAGCAGCAGGTCGCCGAGGTCGCAGGCCGCGCGAAGGCGGGTGACGAGGAGCTCGCCCAGGCGCGCGATCGGATCGCGGCGCTCGAGACGCGCGCCGGTGCCGGTGACGCGCCGGTGCAGGCC
>JALZOI010000794.1 GCA_030857245.1 Myxococcota bacterium | reverse complement strand
CGTCGGTAGCCGCGACCCCGCGATGGCGCTGCGCATGCTCGAGGACCAGACCATCGCCGCGCCGCCAGCGCGCGACGACGAGCCGGCGTACTGGCAGCGCGTCCTCGAGCTCGCCGCGCTCGCCGGCGAGCTGTTGCGCGCCAGGTATCCGCACGCGACCGGCTGGATGCCGAGCGATCGCGCCGTCGTGCCCTTCGGCTTCCAGATCGATGGCTCGACGATCATGTTCCCGACCAACCGCGCGCAGCGGGTGATCGAGGACGGCGCCGACGAGAGCCTGTTCAAGCTGCTGCTCGCGGCCGAGGAGACGATGCGCGCGCAGCCCGACGCCGCGACCGGCCGGCTGATGCCGAGCCTGCGCGATCGCCGGAGCGTCGAGCTCGACGAGGTCGTGTGGCAGACCGTGCTGACCGATAGCCCGCCGGCCGACCTGCCGATCATCATCTGCGGGATCGATGGCGAGAACACGTTCGGGATGATCCGCCGGGACGCGCTCGATCGGCCCGAGGAGCACGCGATGGACGAGGCGCTCGCCAACCTCGCGGACGAGGAGGTCGAGGTCGAGCACGTCTCGGTCGGCGAGCAGGAGATGCTCTGGGTCAGCGGCAGCTTCTATGCGGCCGAGAAGATCCTCGACCGCGGCTTCATGCTCGATCTCCACCGGCGGCTGGGCGCTGCCCTGCTCGCCGCGGCGGTGCCGACGCGCGGGCTGTTGCTCGTGACCGCCGCGCAGCTCGAGCCGGCCGCGATCGCGCGGTTCGCGGCGCTCGTGGCGACCCGCCACGACGAGGGTGGGAGCCGCGCGATCTCGCCGATGATCCTGCTGATCCAGAAGGGCCAGATCGCCGGGTTCGTGCAGGACGAGCGCGCCGCGCGCGCCGACACCGCGCCCGTGCGCGCGGAGACCGTCGACGAGCTGCCGCGGCAGAGCGAGCCGCCGGCGCGCAGACCGGGCTTCCTCCGCCGCTGGCTCGGCCGCAAGTCGTGACGTGAAGCCGATCCTCGCAACCCTCCTGCTGCTCGCTGCCTGCAAGGGCAAGCGCGCGGACGCCCCGCCTCCGTCGCCGTCACCACCCGCGCCGGCCGCTGCTGCCGCGAGCGACGCGCGCGCCACGCCCGATCCGTGGGCGCCCCTCGCCGGTTACCCGCAGGTCACGCCGGTCCGCGTGATCGAGATCCCGGCGCGCCCGGATGTCCCGCGGTTCGCCGTCGGGGGCCCGGTGATCGCGGGCGACCTCGCGATCGTCGCGTCGTCGCAGTTCGGCTTCGCGGCCATCGATTATCGGCGCGGCACGCTGGCGTGGACCAAGCCCGCCGGTCATCACGTCGCGCCGCCGCTCGTGAAGGGCACGAGCATCGTGCTCGTCGCCGACTGCCTGACGCCTCCCGCGATCGCGGCGGGCGAGACGCTGCTCGGGTGCCTGCGCGTCGTCACGACGACGGGTGCCGACGAGAGCTACGTCGCGATCCGCGGGGCGCCTGACGCGGTCGCGGAGTTCGCCAGCGCCACCGGCCCCCACGCGCTCTACGATCACGGCGAGCGCACGATCCGGTGGCGCCGCGGCGACCACGCCGTCAGCGTCGACATCGTGAGCGGGCTCGCGCGCCCTGCCCCGGCCGCGCCGCCGCCGCTCGTCGTCGGCTACCGCGGGACGCAGTGGCAGATCACGCAGGACGAGGGGCGCATCGTCGCGCACAGCCGCGGCAAGCTCGCGTGGCAGACCGAGCATCCCTACAGCGCGCTGATCGGTAGCGTGTGGTTGCCCGAGCTGTCGCCGCTGCTGCGCCTCGTCAACCTCGGCGCGTTCGGTGACACCCCCGAGGTCCACCTGATCGACATGGATGCGACGGGCTCGCTGCGCGCCGCGGTCGGCCGGCCGACCCCGGGCATCGGCCTGCTCGGCTGGGGTGCCTCGCCGCAGGGTGACGCCGCGATCGCGGTGCGGATGGACACGTCGCTCGCGCACGACTTCGTGGTCGGCTACGCCGCGAACGCGATGCTGATGTGGATCTTCCGGCTGCCCGAGGTGCCGCGCGCGGATCCGGTCGGCGTCGCGGTGGCGCCCGATGCGGTCGTCGTGTTCCACGACGGCGATACGCTGTCGATCCTGCCCGAGCTGTCGGCGCCTCCTACGGCTCCCGGTGCGACCGCCGGCTCGTCGCAAAATCCGACACCGTAAGCGCGCGACATCGCACGCGCGCCGGTTGGTACGCCAGCTGCTGATGGGTAGCTCACCGTCAACCAGGAGCCACCGCATGTCGATCCTCACCAAGAGCTTGCTCGCCGCCACCGTCGCCGTCTCTCTCGTGTCCTGCGTGAAGCAGGAGGAAGCCCCCGAGGGCATCCGCCGCGCCCTGCCCACCGCGGACCAGATCAAGATCAAGCTGCCCGAGAGCACGGCGCGCACGCTCGGCCAGCTCGCCGATTACTACGTCGTCACGCGCGGGGTCACGCGCACGTTCAACGGCGGCACCGCGTGGGTGCTGATCCTGCTCCACTCGATCGTCCAGTTCCCTGTCACCTCGGTGAACGGCGACACGTACACCTGGGGCCCGTGGTCAGGCGCGCTCGATCCCGCCGAGTACAAGCTCGACGTCCGCGAGCTCGGCGATGGCACCTACGAGTACCAGCTGTCGGGGCGTAGCAAGACCGCGACGGCGGCCGCCTTCGAGGTCGTGATCGACGGCGTCGCCGATCCGCGACCCGGCGAGCTCCGCGGCAACGGCACCTTCCTGCTCGACTTCGACGCCGGGCGCCGTATCAACCCGGTCGATGCCGGCGCCGAGCGCGGGCAGGTCGAGGTCCGCTATGACCTCGCCGCGCGCCACCTCGATCTCGCGATCGTCTCGGTCGACGCGCAGGGCCAACCAGTGTCCGCCGACTACGCGTACGACGAGGCCGCCGACGGCTCGGGCCAGATGGCGTTCGCCGTCGACGGTGACGCCGGGGGCGGAGCGGCGCAGGAGCACATCCAGATCGTCTCGCAGTGGGCCGCGAGCGGCACGGGGCGGGCCGACGCGAGCGCGACCGGTGGCGACATCGGCGCGAACGTCACCGTCAGCCTGACCGAGTGCTGGGACACCAGCTTCAAGCGCACGTTCTACGCGGACTCGCACGCGTTCGCGCCGGCCGAGGGCAGCGTCGCCTCGTGCGCGTTCGCGGCTCCGTGAGCGCGGTGATCGCGGTCGGCCGCGGGTGATCGCGCCGCCCAATCACTACGGCCTCACGCACGCCGTCCGCTCCTGCGAGCCACCGCTGCGCGCCGGCGACTCGCATCACCGCGACCGGTGCTGCGC
>JALZOI010000793.1 GCA_030857245.1 Myxococcota bacterium | reverse complement strand
CAGCCGACCACGCCCGCGGCGCCGCCGACCACCCCGGGCAAGCCGACGACGCCGCCGCCCGCGGTACCGACCCCGGCGAATCCGTCGACGATCCCGATCACGCCGGCGCCGCGCAGCGAGATGCCGGTCGTCGCGCCCGAGCCCGCGCTGACGCCGTACCAGGTCGACGTCAACGCGTACCCGCAGACGCCACTCGTCGGCAGCGCGACGATCAAGAAGATCGTCGTCGAGGAGAACGAGAAGACGGACGACGACACCGTCATCGTGATCTCCAAGCTCGAGGTCGGCGACCGGTTCTCGGCTGACATGGCGGAGGGCGTCAGGAACGAGCTGATCTCGAGCGGCCTGTTCAAGGATGTCCTCGTGTACTGGACGACCGTCGAGGGCGGCGTCCAGGTCCACCTCGTCGTCAAGGACAAGCACTCGTGGGTGATCGCGCCCGCGTTCTACACGCAGCCGACCAACGTGGGCGGCGGCGTCGGGTTCGGCGAGAACAACCTGTTCGGCCTCAACCAGAAGCTGCTGATCTACGGCCAGATCGCGACCGGCGACTCGTTCTTCATCGGCGCCTGGGTGATCCCGAACATCGCGGGCACGCGGTTCTACGCGCAGGTCGACACGTACCTGAAGTCGTCGCGCAACATCGAGTACAACGCGCCGACCTCGTACATCTCGCACGACGCGCGCGCCGGCGCGAACCCGAAGGCGGTGCGCGAGTCCCGCATCCACTACCTCAACACCGGGTTCCGGCTCGGCATGGAGCTGTTCCGCGGCTTCAAGGTCGACACCCGCCTGCGCGCGGCGAAGGTCAGCTTCAAGGACGTCAAGCTCGCCGACGGCGCGTCGATCGAGGAGGTCACCGGCGATCCGACCTCGGATCCGACGATGGTGCCGGCGCCCGGCGGCGAGGGCTGGGACGTCTCGAACGAGTGGTCGGTGTCGATCGATCGGCGTGCGAACTATTACGGGATCCAGAGTGGCTACCGCTACGCGGCCACCCTCGAGCACTCGCTCGAGTCACTCGACTCGGACTTCAAGTACTACGTCGCTGGCCTCTCGGTGTTCCGGGCCAAGAAGATCCTCGACCGCCATAACCTGATCCTCCGGGCCAACCTCGGGCGCGGCAAGAACGTGCCATTCCAGCAGGAGTTCCAGACCGGCGGGACCTCGATGCGCGGCTGGCTCAACAACCAGTTCCGTGGCGACTTCAAGGCGAGCGCGACGGTCGAGTACTCGCTCCCGATCATGCCGACCATCAAGGGGCTGTCGATCCGCGGCCTCGCCTTCTGGGACTCGGCCTATACGACGTTCATCACCACCCGCGAGGCCGAGTCGAACCGCCACTACCTGCCGGACTCGGAGGCCCGCGGCCTCAAGCCGTTCAAGAATTCGGTCGGTGTGGGGACCCGGCTCTATCTTCGGCAGATCGTGCTGCCCCTCTTGGGGCTCGATCTTGGGTATGGTCTCGAAGCCCGTGACTTCCAAGTGTATCTGGCGATCGGCCTTACTGATTAGCTCCGTCCTCCTGGGCGGCTGCGGCCCGGGATCCAAGGATCGCGGGACCCAGCCGCGCGGCACGGGCGAGCCGACGCTCGTGCTCTGGGGCGGCGATGTCCGCACGATGGATCCCACGCGGCCGCGCGCGACCGCGGTCGCGATCGCGGGCGAGCAGATCATCGCGGTCGGCGACGATGCCGAGATCAAGCAGCTCGGCGGCGCGCAGACCCGCTACGTCGCGCTCGCCGGCAAGACCGTCACGCCCGGGCTGATCGATGCGCACTGTCACCTCTACGGCCTGGGCTCCGATCTCGAGAGCGTCTCGGTGCGGGCGCTCGGCTCGGCCGAGGAGACCGCGCAGGTCGTCGCCGAGGCCGCGAAGAGCCGGCCCCCCGAGGAGTGGCTGCTCGGCCGCGGCTGGGATCAGAACCGCTGGCCCGGGCAGCAGTTTCCCACGCGCGGCCAGCTCGACGCGCTCGTCTCCGACCGCCCCGTGCTGCTCCGCCGCGTCGACGGCCACGCGTTCTGGGTCAACACGCGGGCGCTCGAGCTCGCGAAGATCACGAAGGACACCAAGGATCCACCGGGCGGCAAGATCCTCCGCGATGCCGCCGGCCAGCCGACCGGCGTGCTGATCGACAACGCGACCGAGCTCGTCGACGCCATCGTGCCCGCCGCGAGCGCGGAGGTCCGCGAGCGCCGGATCCGCGCCGCCGCCGCGATCGCGGTGTCCGTCGGCCTCACCGGCGTCCACGAGATGGGCATCGACGACGCGACCGCCGACGTCTACCGCAAGCTCGCGGCCGCCAACGAGCTGCCGCTCCGCGTCTACGCGTTCCTGGCGGGCGATCCCGCGAACCTCGCGCGCGTGCGCGAGCCGCCGAGGCCGGCGACCGGCCGGTTCGTGATGCGCGCGGTGAAGTACTTCGCCGATGGCGCGCTGGGCTCGCGCGGCGCGCGGCTCTACCAGGCGTATGACGACGACGAGACCAACCGCGGGCTGTGGGTCACCGCGCCCGAGCAGCTGACGAGCGCGGTCGAGACCGCCGTCGGTGCCGGCTGGCAGGTCGGCGTGCACGCGATCGGCGACGCCGCGATCGGCGCCACGCTCGACTCGTACCTCAGCGCGCAGAAGAAGCACCCCGGTGAGCACCGCCTCCGCATCGAGCACACGCAGGTGATCGCGATGCAGGACATCCCGCGCATGGTCGAGGCCAACGCGGTCGCGTCGATGCAGCCGACGCACGCGACCAGCGACATGCCGTGGGCCGAACAGCGCGTCGGTGGCGGCCGCATCAAGTACGCGTACGCGTGGCGCACGATGCTCGACAAGGGCATCCCGCTCGCCGCTGGCTCGGACTTCCCCGTCGAGGACGTGCAGCCGCTGCTCGGCATCTACGCCGCCGTGACCCGCCAGGACGCGACGGGCCAGCCCGCCGGCGGCTGGTATCCGCGCCAGCGCCTCACGCTCGACGAGGCGCTCGCCGCCTTCACGAGCGGCGCCGCCTACGCCGAGCACGCCGAGACCACGCGCGGCATGATCGCGGTGGGGCGCACCGCCGACCTGACCGTGTTCGATCGCGCGCTCGCGCCCGATCGCACGCTGCTCGACACGCAGGTCGCGGCGACCATCGTCGGCGGCGCGATCGTGCACGAGACCGCCGGCACCTTGCCGAAAAGCGCCGGCGCGCCGTGAGGTTCTGCCCGTTCTGCAACGCGGAGAACGCCGAGGAGGTGGCGGCCTGCGAGACCTGCGGTCGGCGCTTGCCGCCGTTGCCGCCGCGCCGCGCGCGCAACGCGCCACCTACCGG
>JALZOI010000792.1 GCA_030857245.1 Myxococcota bacterium | reverse complement strand
GCGCTCGGCGACCTCCGCTGACTCGCGCGCGACCTCGGCCTCGAGCTCGGCGAGCTCGGCCTGGCGGGCCGCCAGCTCGGCGGACCCACGCTCGCGCTGCGCGATGACCTCGTCGATCTCCGCGCGGGCGACGCCGATCCGGCCGTCGAGCTCCTCGGCCTCGCGGCGCTCGAACCCGATCTTGCTCTCGCCGAGGCGGAGCCGGTTATCGAGCTCGTAGACCTGCTCCTGCACGGTGACGAGCCGGCGCTCCTCGACGGAGAGCTCGGCGCGCTCGGCCACGACGTGCGCGTCCTTCTCGGACCACGCGGCCTGGACCTCCTCGCGCTCGGTGCGTGCGAGGCCGAGCCGCTCCGCCACGAGCCGGCCCTCGCCGGTGAGCTCGAGCCAGCGGTGCGCGGCCTTCCAGAGCTCGATGTCCTTGACCTCGGTCTTGTACTTTCGATAGCGCTCGGCTTTCTGGGCCTGGCGCCGCAGCGTGCCCATCCGCTTGTCGAGCTCGGTGACGATGTCCGACACGCGCATCAGGTTCTGGCGCGTCTGGTCGAGCTTCTTCTCGGCCGCCTTCTTCTTGGCCTTGAACTTGGTGATGCCGGCGGCCTCCTCGATGATCGCGCGGCGATCCTGGGGGCGCGAGCTGACGATCTGGCCGATCCGACCCTGCTCGATGATGGCGTAGGCCTTGGTGCCGACGCCGGTGCCGAGGAAGAAGTCCGTGATGTCGCGGAGGCGGCACGGCGTCTTGTTGATGAAGTACTGCGAGATGCCGTCGCGGTAGAGCCGGCGCGTGATCGTGACCTCGGTGTAGCGCGCGAAGTCGAACGCGGGCGGTTGGTCCTCGAGGATCGCGGCGGCCTCGTCGAGCGGCGACGGGATGGCGTTGCCATCGGCGTCGACCCAGCGCGCGGCACCGGCCGTGTCGGTCGCCTCGCGGGCGGGCTCGCCGGGCACCTCGGCCGGGACGGGCTCCATTGGGCCGTCGGTGGCGGGACCGTCACCCTCGGGGACCTGCGAGATCAGCGACTCGAGCACCTGCTCGGCGCTCGCCTCGTCGCTGGTCCGCGCCGTCTCGAGCTTCTCGTGCGAGAACCCGACATCGTCGAACGTCAGCGAGACCTCGGCCATCGGCGCCGGGCCGCGGCTCTCGGAGCCCGCGAAGATGACGTCCTCCATGGCCTTGCCGCGCAGGTGCTTGGCGCTCTGCTCGCCCATGCACCACCGGATGGAGTCCACGATGTTGGACTTGCCGCAGCCGTTGGGACCGACCACCCCCGTGATCGACTCCCCGATCTGCACGACCGCACGGTCGCAGAACGACTTGAAGCCGATGATCTCGACGCGTTTGATTCGCATGCTCGCTGGTACTCCGGCGCTAGAGAAATCCCTGGGCCGGCGGCAGGGTGGATCGACCCTATGACATCGGGCGTGCTATCACCTGAACCGTGCGCTGGCTCGCAGCGTTGGTCGTGGCAGGCGGGCTCCTCGCGAGCGCCGCGGCAGCCCCACAGGTCGAGATCAAGGCGCAGACCCAGCTCTCGCTCGGCTCGGTGCGGCTGCTCGGCGATGGCACCGTGGTGGTCACCGGCCAGCTCGTCGACAAGCTGACGAGCGAGGGCCTCGACCACCAGGCGGTGACGGTCCGCGTGGGCACCCGGCAGGGCTCCGCGTACACCGACCCGGACGGCACGTTCCGCGTCACCCTCGTCGCCGAGACCGGCCCGCAGCCGGTCGAGCTCGCGTTCCGCGGCACCGCCTCGCTCGATCGCGCCGAGCCGATCACGATCGTCACCGACCCCTCGCGCGCCCAGGTCGCGCTGTCGCTGCGCGCCGAACCCGCACCCGGCGGGGTCACCGTCGTGGTGTCGAGCGCGATCGATGACAAGCCGGCGACCGTCTCCGTCGACCTCCACATCGGCGGCGCGACCGAGCCCGACCTGACGAAGCTGACCACGCTCACGACGGGCACCCCGTTCCTGGTGACCCGCGCCGCGGCCGGCGGCCCCGGCCCGCGCCGCCTGCGCGCGACGTTCGCGGGCGACGATGCCCGCCAGCACGCGGCGGCCGAGGCGACGGTCGAGCTGACCTCCGCCACGACCACGACGCTGAAGGTGTCCTCGAAGCAGCTCGCCTACGAGGACGAGCTCGTCGCGACCGGCCGGGTCGTCGACGAGGATGGAGCCCCGGTCGCGCGCGCGGCCGTCACGCTGACGGCGGGTGATCGCCGACTCTCGTCGGGCGCGACCGCCGCCGATGGCACCTACCGGTTCGAGGTCGAGGCGGAGATCCTCGGCCCCGGGCAGTTCGGCGTCTGGGTCCAGAGCGATCCCGGCACGTCGTACATCCGCCCGAGCAAGTCCGAGCCCGCGATCCTCGAGATCGCGGCGCCGCAGCCGGTGCCGGTCTCGTACACGATCGCCGCGTTCCTCGCGACCGCGCTCGCGGCCGGCGGCTTCTTCCTCGCGCGCTCCAAGCCGTGGTTGCGGTTCCGTCGGCCGGCCCCGCCGGCGGAGGCGCCCGAGAAGGACGGCGAGCTCGACGTCGTCGACGGCGGCCTCGTGGTCGCGAAGCCGAGCCTGGTCTCGACGCTGCGCCGCCCCAATGACGAGGGGTTCTCGGGGGTCGTCCGCGACACCGTCCGCGGTCGCCCGGTCGCCGATGCGGTGGTCCGGATCGTGCTGGGCGACGTCGCGCAGGAGCTCCGCACCGAGGCCGACGGCAGCTTCACGATCGAGGCGCTCGCGGCGGGCGAGTGGCGCGCTGCGGTCGCGGCCCCCGGCCACGTGACGGAGCAGTTCGCCGTCACCATCCCCCACCGTGGCGAGCTGCGCGGCGTCCGCGTCGATCTGGTGCCGGTGCGGGAGCGCGTGTTCCAGCTCTATCGCCGCGCCGCCGAGCCGGCCCTGCCCGAGGCCCGCCTGTGGGGCATCTGGTCGCCCCGCCAGATCGTCGATCACGTCCGCTCGCGCCGCCAGAGCCCCGCGCTCGCCGAGTTGACCGACTTCGTCGAGGAGGTCTACTTCTCGTCCCGGCTCGCCGGCGAGGCCGAGCTGCCGGGTGCGTCGGATCGAGTCGACCGCGCCATCCGTGAGCGCACGCGCGTCGCCGGCTGACGCGGGCTAGGTTATAACGCCCGCGATGCAAACCGAGCTGCTCCAGCTCGCGATCGCGATCGTCGCCATCGCCCTCATCATCTTCTTGCTTCGCAAGGCGGCGGCGCGCAGTCGCCGGCGGACGAGCGTGCAGTCCCGGCTCGGCGTCGAGCCCGAGGTCGAGGCCCGCCCGCGGCGGCCGCGCCGACCCCGGCCGGG
>JALZOI010000198.1 GCA_030857245.1 Myxococcota bacterium | reverse complement strand
CATCGATGCAGCCCTCCGGTCCGGTGCCGCGCAGCGAGGGCGTGGCGGCCGGCTCGGGCCCGCACGCCGGCGACCCGCCGGTCGGACCGCGGCCGCTACCAACGACGACCGCCGAGCAGAGCACCGCGTGGGATCACGTGCTCGACCGGATCGAGAAGGTCAGCATCTCCGTTCGCGGTGCCTACGAGCCCGCGCGGGTGCTCCAGTGGACGCGCGAGGTACTCGAGCTCGGCTATCCGTCGCAGTTCGACATGGTCGCCGAGGTCGCGGAGTCCAAGGAGAAGACGGACGTGCTCCGGCGCATCGTCCAGGACGTGTTCGGCCACTCGCCGAAAATCGCGGTGCGCACGCTGGCAGCAGCGGAGCTCGAGACCAACCAGGCGCGCTCCGTCCTCGAGGCGTCGCGTGAACGCAGCACCGTGGAACGTACGAAGCGCGAGTCCGAAGCTCGCGAGCACCCGATCACCAAGCACGTCCTCAAGACGTTTGGTGCTCAGATCAAGGAGATCAAGACCGATGTCTAATCCCAAGATGCCCGATCTGAACGCGCTGATGCAGCACGCGCAGAAGCTCCAGACCGACATGGCGCAGGTCCAGGAGGAGCTCGCCCGGATGGAGTGTGATGGCGCCGCCGGCGGTGGGCTCGTCACCGCGACCGTCAACGGCCAGTTCGAGGTCGTGCGCGTGAAGATCGACAAGAGCGTCGTCGATCCGACCGATGTCGGCATGCTCGAGGACCTGATCACCGCCGCCGTCAACGCCGCCGCCACGAAGGTGCGCGAGACGAGCAAGGAGCGGATGGCCAAGATCATGGGCCCGCTCGGCGGCATGGGCGGGCTGCCCGGCATGCCCGGCATGTTCTGAGCGTCAGTCGCTGAGATGGCCGACCCGATCCGGCGCCTGGTCCAGGAGCTCGCCCGCCTCCCTGGCGTCGGCGAGAAGACCGCCACGCGCCTGGCCTTTCACCTGATCCGCGGCAACCGCCAGCAGGTCACTGACCTCGCGCAGGCGCTGCTCGACGTCACCGACAAGATCCGGTTGTGCTCGGTCTGCATGAACATGACCGAGGTCGACCCGTGCTCGCTGTGCACCGATCCGCGGCGGGCGCCCGACACGATCTGCGTGGTCGCGTCCCCGTCGGACCTGATCGCGATCGATCGCGGCGGCCACTTCCGGGGCCATTACCACGTGTTGCACGGCCTGCTGTCCCCGCTCGAGGGCATCGGGCCCGATGACCTGCGGATCGCCGAGCTGGTCCGCCGGCTCGCCGCCGATCCGCCGGTCCGCGAGGTCATCATCGCGACCAGCCCGTCGGTCGATGGCGAGGCCACGGCGATGTACATCGCACGTACGCTCAAGCCGCTCGGCGTCATCGTCTCGCGGATCGCGACCGGGCTCCCCGTCGGTGGCGAGCTCGAGTACTCGGATCAAGCCACGATCGCGCGGGCGCTCGCCGGTCGGGCGACGCTCTGATTCGCCTCCGTGCGTGCGGCTCCTACCTGCACGTCTCGGATCGTCGCGCGTTAGGCGGGCGGAAAGGTTGTACGAATCTCAAGGGGTTGGTAGGTTCACTCCGACGGCGGGGAGCCCTGTTTTCGTGATCCTGTGATCGTGTGGGGCGAACCGGCCAAGGAGCCATGGCGCGATGATCCAACAGCTCGTGATGTACGAGGAGGAGCTTCAGCAGATCAATCATGTCTGCGAGAACCTCCATCGAGACTCGAATGCAAAAGCCGTTCTGCTGATCGACAAGAACGGTCAGGCCATGGCTCAGGCGGGCGACACGCACGAGCTCGACGTGACGTCGCTCTCGTCGCTGACCGCCGGCAACGTGGCCGCGACAGGCGGCATCGCGTCGCTGCTCGCCGAGAAAGAGTTCGCCGGTCAGTTTCTCGAAGGCGAGAAGACCAGCTACCACGTCTCGATCGTCGGGCAGCGAGTGATCCTCGTGGTGCTGTTCGACGAGCGTAGCTCGCTCGGGCTCGTGCGCCTGCGCGTGCGCAAGGCGGCGAACGAGCTCGGCCATGTCCTCGACGTGATGGTGAAGAAGAGCGCGAGCGGCTCCGGTCAGCCGTCGGTGTTCTCGGAGATCACCGACGACGACATCGACAACCTCTTCAACGACTAAGCGCCCATGAGCTTCATCAATTACTCATCGCGCGAGATCAACTGCAAGATCGTCTACTACGGCCCGGGCCTGTGCGGGAAGACGACGAACCTCCAGTACATCTACAACAAGACCAATCCCGAGGCGAAGGGCAAGATGATCTCGCTCGCCACGGAGACCGAGCGCACGCTGTTCTTCGACTTCCTCCCGCTCTCGCTCGGCGAGATCCGCGGGTTCAAGACGCGGTTCCACCTCTACACGGTGCCGGGCCAGGTCTTCTACGACGCGAGCCGCAAGCTGATCCTGAAGGGCGTCGACGGCGTCGTGTACGTCGGTGACTCGCAGATGGAGCGCATGGAGGCGAACATCGAGTCGCTCGATAACCTGAGCCAGAACCTCGCCGAGCAGGGCTACGACCTCGCGAAGCTGCCGTATGTCGTGCAGTACAACAAGCGCGATCTGCCGAACGCGATCCCGCTGGCGGAGCTCGAAGAGGCGCTGAACCCCACGAAGGTTCCGAGCTTCGAGGCCGTGGCACCGAAGGGTGTCGGCGTGTTCGATACGTTGAAGGCTGTCGCGAAGCTCGTGCTCACCGAGCTGCGAAAGGGCGGATAACATGCAGGCCGCTTTCGAGCGCCCCCGATTTCGTCAGGATCTTGTCGCCGAGCCGATCGAGGACCAGGGCGGCTCGTTCATCGACGTGATGGATCCGGATAGCGGCAACGTGTTCCGGTTCTACGAGGTCGAGTTCTCGATCGCCTGCGCGATGGACGGCGAGCGGGACGCCGCCGGGATCGTGCAGTGGGCGAAGGAAGAGCTCGGCCTGTCGCCGACGCTCACCGAGGTCCGCGCCGTGATCGCCACGCTCGGTGACCTCGGCTACCTCGCGCCCGTCGATCAGGCGAGTGCCGCGCGCGAGGCCGCGGCGGCAGCTCCCGCGACGGCGAGCAAGGGCGCGGGCCATGAGCCCGAGCTCGCGCCGGGCATCGTCGTCGGTGCTCCGGCTCGCAAGCCGGACGCGATCGACGTCGAGCTCGGCACCGCCGGCACGACCCCGCCGGTCACCGGCGCGGCCCTGCCCAAGGCGCCTGACTTCGATCTCGGTGCACCGGGTGCGCCCGCGGCCGCGAAGTCGTCGCGCACGGCAGCGGAGGACGTCGCGCTCGGGGCTCCCGGTCGGGTCGCGGACGGCAGGTCGTCGGACGCGAAGGCCGACGTGTCGCTCGATCTCGCCGCCCACACCCCGGTCCGCGCCGACGACGTCAAGGAAGCGGTCCGCCAGTCCAAGGTGATGCCGGCTGTCGACGTCCCCAAGGATCTGCTCGCCGCCGAGACCCCCGTGCCCGCAAAGGCACCGGAGGCTACCAAGCCCGCGGCGCCGGCGAAGGCCGCCGAGGTTGCCAAGCCCGCACCGGCGAAGGCCGCCGAGGCTGCCAAGCCCGTCGAGAAGGCGGCGTCGGCGAAGGCTGCCGAGAAGGCCGCGCCAGCCGCCAAGGCCGCAGACTCCAAGGCTGCGAAGCCGGCCGAGACGACCAAGCCGGCTCCGGCCGCCGTGGCCGCGAAGACCGAGAAGCCCGCTCCGGCGAAGCTCCCGGTCGCGCCCACGCCAAGCTCGAGCAGCAAGCCGCTGATCATCCTGCTCGTCCTGGTCCTCGCGGCCGCCGCCGCGTACTTCGCGTGGCGCTACCTCATCCGCGAGCAGGCGCCGGTCAGCGACGAGGCGGCTACCGCGCCGGTCGCGCCGGTCGCGCCGGTCGCGCCGGTCGAGGCGCCCAAGCCGGTCGAGGCCACGGCGAAGATCGAGATCGCCTCGGGCGTGCCGCGCGACGTCATCAGCGTGTTCGCGGGCAAGATCGAGTCGATCGACCCGGCTGCGCGCGACGTCCAGTCGAGCGACGTGCTCGCCCGCCTTGTCGGTGCGAAGCGCCTCGAGGACGAGATGGCCGCGCTCACCAAGGAGATCGACACCCGGATCGCCAAGACCATCGAGGGTGCGAACAACGCACTCACGAAGGCCCAGGCCGCGAACAATGCGGCGGCGGTCACCGCGGCCGAGGCGCAGATCGCCAAGCTCGAGAAGACCCGCCAGGAGAAGCAGGACCTCAAGGTTCAGAAGGAAGACGCCCTCGAGAAGCTGCTCGTGCGCGCCCCCTTCGACGGCAAGGTCACCGTGGTCGCCAAGGTCGGTCAGGCGCTCGGCGAGAACACCGTGGTTGCGAAGATCACGCCGAAGCCGGCGCCCAGCGCGCTGTTCAAGCTCGAGAAGAACATGACGATCGAGCGCGGCCTGGCGGTGCCGGTCGCCCTCGGCGAGAAGCTCCACACCTGCACGGTGGCCGAGTCGACCGTCGACGGAACTCGCGTCGTCTGCCCCGAAGACCCGGCCCTCGTCGAGGGTGCGGACGTGACGCTCAAGGTCGAGCAGCAGTAGCGGCTCGCGGCGGCGGGGGGGCGCCGGGCTCGTGCCCGGGCGTCGGGCCCGGACGCTGTGCTCAGAGCGCCTTGACCTTCTCGACGCTGAGGGACGGGCCGGTCATGCCGATGCCCATCATGCCCTTGTCGACCTTGCCCTCGATCTCGGCCTTCATGCCGTCGGTGCAGGAATCCAGCGAGCCGACAAGCTGGTAGGTGTCGCCGCCCTCGGTCTCCAGCACCCAGTGGCCGCCTTCGAGATCGTTCCGGCGAATCGTGCCCTTCAGCTTCATAGAAGGAACGATAGCCCCAAGTCCGGGGGGCGGCCATTCGAGGAGCCGTCCGATCTCCGAGTCGCCGGCGCCTCGAGCAGCCGCGACCTCGCCGGTCGGACGCGATTACATGAGGTTGCACCCACTGCACACGATGGAACACACCGTGCACGATAGGTCTCCATCATGCGGAAACTCTTGGCTCTGGTACTCGTCGGGTCGCTGTCCCTCTCCGCCGGCTGTGCCGTCGACGAGGCCGTCGACGATACCGGTGACCTCGGTGGCGACGGCAAGGCGGACGGCGCGCCGAACGTCGTCTGGAGCTCCAGCATCAAGAACATCGTGCCGAAGCGCGTGCACGAGTACCTCGAGCAGTACCAGTGGGGCGATTACCACATCGTCTTCCACATGTCGCGCAAGTGGTTCCTGCTCGGCGACCAGGGTCGCGGCTGGCTCAAGCGCGTCGGCGAGTCGCGCCCGGATCTGCAGGAAGGCGACCCGGGCAACGGCGTCGAGTTCCTCACGATGCACCGCGCGATGATCGAGCACCTCAGGAACCGCTGGGGCACCGAGCCGGTCACGACGGACCCCGATGGCCGTACGACCTTCGCGAAGGTCCTCGACGGCTGGACGACCGATGCCGAGGTGATCGCGGGCCTCGAGAAGGTCGGCGGTGACGTCGCCAAGTTCAAGGCCGGCCTCGCCAAGATCAACGACTTCGCCTCGTTCGCCACGGAGGACGACTTCGGCAACTTCCTGCAGACCTCGCTGCGCCTGTCCGGCGTGGTCGACCCGAACGACAGCTCGATCCGCGACTACTCGCGCGACATGACGCCGGGCGCCGGCTACCACAACTGGCTGCACGGCCAGTTCCAGGACGCCTCGAGCAAGATCGACGTCGGGAACCCGCAGACCAACCTCTCGAACATCATGTTCTGGCGCATCCACGGCTGGATCGAGGCGAAGTGGAAGCAGTTCGAGCGCGTCCACGTCCGCACGCCGCTCGAGATGATGAACTTCCAGCGCCAGATGGAGCGCTTCCACCTCCACATGCAGCTGCACTCGGACTTCTCGGAGACCCAGCACGCAGTCAACCGCCCGTCGAAGACGCTCGTCCAGCAGGTCAAGCCGGTCATCTTCGCGAACCAGGCCGACTGCGCCCGCCTCGCTGACGGCACGACGTCCGACAACTGCCCCTGAACCGGGCCACGAAACGTACGGTGACAGCCCGCCTCGTGCGGGCTGTTCGCGTTCCGGATCGTGACCCGCGATGACGGCGTGCGGCGTGCGACTCGACGTCGCGGCCGCCGCGAGCATGACGGCGGGATGCGCTGCTGCAGCGTGCTGTCACCAACCCGCGCGGCCGCGGACCGCATCCCTACGGACATGACAGCCGTGACGCCCGCTTCGCGCGACCGCCTGCGACAGCGGCAGGGCTGCGACGATCGGTGCGACAGGTCGCCCCCTCGCGATAGCTCACGTAAGTCCGCGCGATCGTTGGCCCTCGACCTGGCTCGCCGCGTGAACAAGAGGCTCATCGCGGCGCTGCCGCAGAAAGCGAGCTGACCATGACCCTCACGACCCTCACCACCACGACCCCCACGTACCTCGCGCCCACGCGCCTCCAGACCATCGCCACCCGTCAGGCCAAGACCCGCGTCCGCGACGCGCTCTTCACCGCCTTCATCGCGCTGGCGACCGTCATCTCGATCTCGTCGATCGGCACCGCGGCGCACGCGGCCTCGACGCAGATCATCTCGCGTTAGCTCGCTGCACGCCGCCCGCTCGCCGCCGCCCGGCCCCCCGCTTCGCTCCCTCTTCACCAGGAGAACCACCATGACGACCAACCGCCTCCAGACCATCGCCACTCGCCAGGGCAAGACCCGCGTCCGCGACGCGATGTTCGCCGCCTGCATCGCGCTCGCGACCGTCATCTCGGTCTCGTCGGTCAGCACGGCCGCGGCAGCCGCCTCGGCGGCGACCCCGACCGCGCACGTCGCGCAGCGCTGACCCTCCGTCGCGCGGCTGCCTGTACGGCCCGTCGCGCACCGCCTCAGTACGTCAGCCGATCCTGGACGTAATGCTTGTCGACGGTGAGCGGCTGCTCGTAGATCGCGCCCCCGTAGAGATAGCGGTAGCGCGCGAAGTTCTCGGTGACCTTCTTCATGTACTCGCGCGTCTGCGTGTACGGCACCAGCTCGACGAACTCGTCGGTCTCGCGATCGCCGTAGAGCTCGAGCCACCGCATCACCGGCCGCGGCCCGCTGTTGTACGAGCCCGCTCCGATCGGGATCTGCCCCTTGAACTTCCCGAGCATGTGGCCGATGTACCAGCTCGCCGTCTGGACGTTGTAGACGGGCTCGTAGAGCCGGCCCGCGTCGTACGGGATGCCCAGCTCCTTCGCGACCCGGCGCGTCGTCGCGGGGATCATCTGCAGCAGCCCCTGCGCGTCGGCGTACGACAGGATGTGCGGGTCGAAGCCGCTCTCCTTGCGCATGATCGAGTAGAGGTATCCCTCAGGGTTGTTGCCGAGGTGCTGGTGTTGCTCGATCAGCGCCTGGTACGCGCGCGGATACGCGTGCTCCCACCACCGGCGGGCGTCGCTCTCGGCGGGGCCGTCGAGTGCGCTGCCGCTGTAGCTGACCGCGAGCATCCACGGCCGGTTGAAGTTGCCGGCCTTGCGATACCGATCGAGCAGCATCGCGAACGCGACGGCGCGGTCGTGGCGCTTGAGGAACGCCTTCTCGCCGCGCGCCAGCTCGAGGCCGGCATCGGCGGTGAGTCCCGCGGCGATCAGCTCGTCGGCACGCTGGATCAGGTCGTCCTTCGCGAGCGCCTCGTCGACGGTGGCGGCGAGCTTGGGGCCCCGCGGCGCCGGGTTGGCGACGCCAAACGGAGTCACCGTGACGCCGAGCTTCGCGAGCCGCGCCCGGGCGAGCAGCGCGTACCACGAGAACGGGAACCGCTTGACGGTCTGCGTGTAGCCGGCGATCGCGGCGGGCTTGTCGACGAGCTTCTCGTCGATCCGCGCGAGCCAGTACATGCCCTTGCCGCCCTCGAGGGCCCGCCCGCTCTTCGCGAGCGTGTCGAGATGCTTGCGGGCGGCCGGCCAGTCGCCGAGGAAGTAGTGCGACATGCCGAGGAACCACAGCGCGTCGTCGACCCACTTCGACTTGCCGTGGCGGCGCAGCGTCTCCTCGAGCGGGGCGATCGCCTCGCGGTACTTGCCGCGGTTGAACTGCAGCCAGCCGGAGAGGAACTGCGCCTCCGCCGCGTACGTGCTGCCCGGATACGCCGCGACGACCTTGCCGTACCAGATGATCGCCTCGTCGTCCTGGTCGGCCCGCGACAGCGCGCGAGCGCCGTGGAACATCGCCTCCGCCGCCGAGCCGCCCATCTGCTTGTAGACGCGGAGCAGCAGCGTTCCCGCATCGGCATAGCGCCGGCGCATCTTGAAGAGCGTGGTCCCCAGCCAGTAATCGCGGGACAGCGCGAGGGCGGCGGGCTGCTTGCCGCCGAGCAGCGACAGCTCGGCGATCGCCTCGTCCCAGAGGTGCGCCGCCGTCAGCTGCTGCGCGCGCTCGATCCGCTCGGGCCCGGTCAGGGCGGGGGCGCCGAGGGCTGCGAGCCGCTGCTCCGCGCGCGCCGCGAGCGGGTGCGACGGATGCGAGATCACGAACGCGCGGTACGCGGCGGCGGCGGCCTGGCCGGTGCGGGTCTCGGCCACGCGGAACAGCGCGGTGCCGACGTCACCGACCGAGCCCGCTCCCGCGGTGCTCGCGAGCTTCGCGTACGCCTTCGCGGCCGTGGCGCGATCGCCCTGCAGCCACGTCACGTCGGCGAGTCGCCACGGGACCGCGCGTGCGAACCGCGAGCCGCCGACCTTGTCGAGCCGCTCGAAGTCGGCGCGCGCGGCGACCGCATCGCCGCGGCGCAGCGCGACCATGCCGCGGACCCAGTAGAGATAGTCGCGGTTGGCGAGTCCACGCTCGGGGATCCCGGCGAGCTTGGCCTGCGCCGTGGTCAGATCGCCGGCGTCGAACGCCCGGAAGGCGTCGCCGAGGTCCTCGGCCGGGCCCGCCGCGGCGGGGGGCACGACGAGCAGGACCCCGAACAACGCCCCGAGCGAGGCTGCGATCTGGCGGAGGCGTGGGAGCGCCACCCGAGTTGCCGGCCTGTGCACGGCCGCAGTATACCGCTCGAACGGAACGCCGCGGCTCCTTCAGCTCGGCCCGCACCCCATGGCCTACGCAGCACTCGACTACTACGGCATCGACGAGCTCTTCACGCACGAGGAGCGGCTGGTGCGCGACACCGTCCGCGAGCTCGTGACGACGCGGGTGATGCCCTCGATCGGCAAGCACTGGTCGGCCGGCACCTTCCCGCACGAGCTCGTGCCCGTGTTCGGCGAGCTCGGCCTCCTCGGGCCTTCGCTGACGGGCTACGGATGTGCCGGCATCACGCCGACCGCCTACGGCCTGATCTGCCAGGAGCTCGAGCGCGGCGACTCGGGGATCCGCTCGTTCTGCTCGGTGCAGAGCTCGCTCGTGATGTACCCGATCTGGGCGTACGGCTCCGAGGCGCAGAAGCAGCGCTACCTGCCCGAGCTGGCGGCGGGGCGGATGATCGGCTGCTTCGGGCTGACCGAGCCCGACTTCGGCTCGAACCCGACGGGCATGCTGACCACCGCGACGCGGGTCAGCGGCGGCTACCGGATCACGGGGACCAAGCGCTGGATCACGAACGGCTCGGTCTCCGGCGTCGCGCTCGTGTGGGCCAAGCTCGACGGCAAGGTGCACGGCTTCCTCGTGCCGACGACCAGCAAAGGCTTCGCGGCGCGCGACATCCCGGGCAAGTGGTCGCTGCGCGCGAGCGTGACGAGCGAGCTCGTGATGGAGGACTGCGAGGTCGGCGAGGACGCACTGCTGCCCGGCGTCAGCGGCATGCGCGGCCCGCTGTCCTGCCTCTCGCAGGCGCGGTTCGGGATCTGCTACGGCGCGGTCGGCGCGGCGATGGCCTGCTACGACGAGGCGCTGTCGTACGCGAAGGATCGCGTGCAGTTTTCCAAGCCGATCGCCGGCTATCAGCTCG
The DNA here is from genome assembly GCA_030857245.1 of Myxococcota bacterium. Taxonomy (GTDB): domain Bacteria; phylum Myxococcota_A; class Polyangia; order Haliangiales; family Haliangiaceae; genus JABFXX01. The sequence goes on along the minus strand of JALZOI010000198.1, from coordinate 978 downwards.
TGCAGCAGAAGCTCGTCAACATGGTCAGCGAGATCACGAAGGCGCAGCTGCTCTGCTTGCAGCTCGGCCGCCTCAAGGAAGCCGACAAGCTGCAGCCCGGCCAGATCTCGCTCGCGAAGCGCAACAACGTCGCGATCGCCCGTGACATCGCGCGCGATGCCCGCGACATCCTCGGCGCGAACGGCGTGACGGACGACTACCAGTGCGGGCGGCACATGCTGAACCTCGAGAGCGTCTACACGTACGAGGGCACGCACGACATCCACACGCTCGTCGTCGGCCAGGACATCACCGGGCTGGCGGCCTTCGACTCGTGACCTCCGCCCGCGCCCAGGTCGCCGGCGACGCGCCGAACGTGCTGGTGTGCGCGGGCCTCGATCCCTCCGGCGGCGCCGGGCTGCTCGCCGACGTCCGGATCATCGCGCTGGTCGGCGCGCGGCCGCTCGGCATCGTCACCGCGGCGACGGTGCAGGACACCCTCGGCGTCCGCGCGATCCATCCGCTCGATGCCGAGATGATCGGCGAGCAGCTCGCGGCGGTGCTCGGCGACGTGGAGGTGCGCGCGGTCAAGCTCGGGCTGCTCGGCTCGCTGCCGGTCGTGCGCGAGATCGGGCGCGCGCTCGCGATGACGGCGGCACCCGTCGTGTGGGATCCGGTCGGCATGCCGTCGCGGGGCGGGGCGGCGTTCGATCGCGAGCTGTTCGACGAGGCGCTGCGCGAGCTGGCGCCCCACCTCGCGCTGATCACGCCGAACGCGCACGAGCTCGCGGCGTTCGCCGGCCGCCCGCTGCGCGATCTCGAGAGTGCGCTGGTCGCGGCACATGACCTGTCGCAGCGGGCCGACACCGCCGTGCTCGTCAAGGGCGGGCATCTTCCCCCCGGCGGCCCGACCGGCGGCCCGGCCGGGGACGAGGCGCTCGACGTCCTGGTCGAGCGCGAGCGGGTCACGGAGCTGCGCGGGCCGCGAGTCCCTGGGGG